>DASUBN010000106.1:0-5188 GCA_035763245.1 Gammaproteobacteria bacterium
GACTCGCCCTACACCCACCCCGCGGTAGCATCTGTCAGGCGGTGGAACCCGGCCTCAGCGGGAAAGTTCCCCGCCGGGCGGGGCCGGCGCTTCAGAACGGCATGGGCAGCGGCAGGTCCAGCAGGAAGAACACGGCTATGAATTGCGTCACGCTGCCCGCCAGGCAGAAGAAATGCCAGATGGCGTGGTTATAGCGCAGCCCTTCCCAGGTGTAGAACGCCACGCCCAGGGTGTAGGAGGCGCCGCCCACCAGGATCAGCACGAAGGAAGGCAGGGGCAGTGCGTGGTAGAGGGGCACGATCACCACCAGCCCCGCCCAACCCTTCGCTATATATAGGAGGGTGGAGAGGATCTCGAAGCGGTGGGCCACCATGAGCTTGAAGACGGTGCCGACGAGCGCCAGGGTCCAGAGCAGGATGCAGAGCGTCCAGCCCATAACCCCGCCCAGGGCCACGAGGCAGAAGGGCGTGTAGGTGCCGGCGATTAGGTAATAGATGGTGATGTGGTCGGCCCGGCGCAGCGCGCGCTTCAAGGGGCCGGGTTTCGTATGGTGGTAGAGGGTCGAGACCAGATACAGCGCCGCCAGCGTCGCCCCGTAGACGCTAAAAGTCACCACTTCCAGCACGCTTCCGTGGACCGCCGCGAGGGTGATTAGCACCGGCAGCGCCCCCAGCACCAGCAGCAGCCCCAGGAAATGCAGCAGCGTGTTCCACAGCTCCTCGCCCGGGTGGAACTGGTAGTCGGCGCTAGGCAGGGTGTTCTCGGTGGCCATGAGGAGACTCTACCAAATCCGGCCGTGCGTCATGAACCGCATCATGAGCGCAGCGCCGCCGGGCCGCTGACGCAGGCGTTGCCCCGCTCGTAGAAACGCAAGCGCCGGTGAGCATCCTTGCTGATGCCGATACGCACGCTGCGGCCGATGCGGCCGACGGGCTCCAGCGGTGTGCCTAACCACAAAGGTCCCGCTGCACAGAGGTCCGCGCCTTCGAGGCGCATATCCACTTTGAAAGCCTGCGCTAGCCGCCCCGGCCCACGTGCCAGATCCCGCGCGGGTGCGCAGCCACGTTGCTTGCGCATGAGATCGAGGCCTTGGAGTGGCTCCAAGGCGCGCAGCAACACGCCGCCGCCGATACCGGCTTTCTCGCTGGACACGTTCAACATGAAATGGTTGCCATAGATGAAGTACACGTAAACATGGCCGCGCTCCATGAAGAGCACATGGTTGCGCGGGGTCAGGCCGTTGAAAGCATGGCAGGCAGCATCATGGGGTAGATAGGCTTCGGTCTCCACGATCCTACCCAACATGCGGTCGCCAGGTAAGGTGCGCACCAGGGTCTTGCCGATGAGGAACCGCGCCAGAGCCGCGGACGCCACCGGCAATTCAGCCCTGGACAGGCGACGCAGGCGCATTCAGGATTTGTAGACTTCGCGGCGAGCGGTGCACATGGGCGGGCTGGATATGAGCCACATCTCCGGCGTACTGAAGAGCCGCGGGTCCTTCGATCGTGAGATCAGTCGGTAGCCGGCCGAACTGCTTGAGATGCAGATAAGAGAACGGAAAGATGAGATCGAAATACCAGCGCGCTTTTATTTCCATTTCATCGAGCATCCGACACTGGCGTATTGCTCCTTCGGGCCATGCCCGTTTTTGGCGATTTGGAGCATGGCCTCATAGAGCTCCCGCTTAGCGCCCGCCGGCGGTTCGCTCCGCCCCCCCGCGTCGATGCGGCCCCGGTACTGCAGCTCGAGGTGCCCGTTGTAGCCAAAGAAGTCCGGAGTGCAGACGGCACCATAGGCCCGGGCCACGGCCTGGCTCTCATCGTGCAGATACGGGAAGGGGAACCGGTGCGCCTTGGCGAAGTGGCGCATGTTCTCCAGGGAGTCTTCCGGGAAAGCCACGGCATCGTTGGAGCAGATGGCCACGGCCTTGACGCCGTGGTGGGAGAGTTCGTTGCAGGCCGCCACGATGCGCGCGATGGCGCCCTTCACGTAGGGGCAATGGTTGCAGATGAACATAACCAGGGTGGCCTTATCGCCGCGGCAATCGGCCAAGGTCCATTCGTGTCCGTCCACGCCCGGCAGGTGGAAACCGGGCGCGTGGGCACCGAAGTCGCAGAGCGGGGTTTCCTGTGCCGCCATCCTTTAGGCCCCCTGGGTTCGACCGCAGACCCTATCAACGATAGTACGTCCGGCACCGCTTGCCTATCCTGCTAAGTCGAAAAAACCAGACCAAATCTGTACACTATTGCCCCCTTTCACCCCCTCGCCACCCACAGGAACAGGACCCCATGTCCCAGAGCTATCTCTTCACCTCCGAATCCGTCTCGGAAGGCCATCCGGACAAGGTCGCGGACCAGATCTCGGACGCGGTGCTGGACGCCATCCTCACCCAGGACAAGCGTGCGCGCGTGGCCTGCGAGACGCTGGTGAAGACCGGCATCGCCGTGGTCGCGGGCGAGGTGACCACCAGCGCCTGGGTGGACCTCGAGGCGCTGGTGCGCGACGTGATCTGCGACATCGGCTACACCTCCTCCGAGGTGGGTTTCGACGGCCACACCTGCGGCATCCTCAACGTCATCGGCAAGCAGTCCCCCGACATCAACCAGGGCGTGGACCGCGGCAACCCCGAGAACCAGGGCGCCGGCGACCAGGGCCTGATGTTCGGCTACGCCACCAGGGAGACGAGCGGCTACATGCCCGCCGCCATCTACTACTCCCACCGGCTGGTGGAGCAGCAGGCCAAGGTGCGCAAGAGCAAGAAGAATCCCCTGCCCTGGCTCCGGCCCGACGCCAAGAGCCAGGTGACGCTGCGCTACGAGGACGGCAAGGTGGCCGCCATCGAAGCGGTGGTGCTCTCCACCCAGCACGACCCTTCCGTGAAGCTCGCCGACCTCAAGGAAGGCGTGATGGAGGAGATCATCAAGCCCGTGCTGCCGACGAAGCTGGTGCACAAGGGCACGAAGTTCCACATCAACCCCACGGGCAAGTTCGTCATCGGCGGTCCGGTGGGCGACTGCGGCCTCACCGGCCGCAAGATCATCGTCGACACCTACGGCGGTTGGGCGCGCCACGGTGGCGGCGCCTTCTCCGGCAAGGATCCCTCCAAGGTGGACCGCTCCGCGGCCTACGCGGCGCGCTACGTGGCCAAGAACATCGTGGCCGCGGGCCTCGCAGACCGCTGCGAGATCCAGGTGAGTTATGCCATCGGCGTGGCCCAGCCCACCTCCATCTCGGTGACAACCTTCGGCACCGGCAAGATCAGCGACGACAAGATCGAGAAGCTGATCCGCAGGCATTTCGACCTGCGCCCCTACGGCATCATCAAGATGCTGGACCTGGTGCACCCCATGTACCGCGAGACCGCGGCCTACGGCCACTTCGGCCGCGCGCCGCACAAGGTGAAGCTCGCCAACGGCGAGACCTTCACGGCCTTCAGCTGGGAAGAGACCGACAAGGCGGAGCTGCTCCGCGACGCGGCGGGGCTGAAGCGCTGAGCCGTGGCCTACACCCTGGCTGCGCTGCTGCTGGGTGTGGTCATCGGTGCGGCGCTGTTGCGGGGACGGCGGCGCCGGGTCCGCGAGATGCGGGCCCTGAAGACCGTGATGCAGCAGGTCATGGAAGGCGGCCCGGAGGCGCCGCGAGACGAAGACTGATTTGAAACCTTGACCCAAGGAGCGCTGCAACCGGCATGGGCCGGCCAGGCTTGGGAAGAGGAATGTAGTCCAACGGCGCTCGTTCAAATTGGAGAACCCATATGAACGCTGTCGCAGACAAGAAGCACCAAGACTACTTCGTGAAGGACATCGGCCTCGCCGACTGGGGCCGCAAGGAGATTGCCATCGCCGAGACCGAGATGCCAGGTCTCATGGCGGTGCGCGCCGAATACAAGACCCAGCAGCCGCTCAAGGGCGCCCGCATCGCCGGCTCCCTGCACATGACCATCCAGACGGCCATGCTGATCGAGTCCCTGAAGGCGCTCGGCGCAGAGATCCGCTGGGCCTCCTGCAACATCTATTCCACCCAGGACCACGCGGCCGCGGCCATCGCCGCTTCCGGCACGCCGGTGTTCGCCTACAAGGGCGAGACGCTCGACGAGTACTGGGAGTTCACCCACCGCATCATGGAATGGCATGACGGCGGCACCCCGAACATGATCCTGGACGACGGCGGCGACGCCACGCTGCTGGTTATCCTCGGCGCCAAAGCCGAGAAGGATGCCTCGGTCATCGCCAAGCCGACGAACGAGGAGGAGACCGCGCTCTTCAAATCCATCAAGAAGCGCCTCGAGACCAAGCCGGGCTTCTATTCCAGGATACTCGCCAACATCAAGGGTGTGACGGAAGAGACCACCACGGGCGTGCACCGGCTCTACGAGATGCAGAAGGTCGGCGCCCTGCCCTTCCCTGCCATCAACGTCAACGACTCCGTGACCAAGTCCAAGTTCGACAACCTCTATGGCTGCCGCGAGTCCCTGGTGGACGGCATCAAGCGCGCCACCGACGTGATGGTGGCGGGCAAGATCGCCCTGGTGGCGGGCTACGGCGACGTGGGCAAGGGCTGCGCCCAGTCCCTGCGCGGCCTCGGCGCCACGGTGTGGATCACGGAGATCGACCCCATCTGCGCGCTGCAGGCGGCGATGGAAGGTTACCGCGTGGTGACCATGGACGAGGCCACAGACAAGGTGGACATCTTCGTGACCGCCACCGGTAACTACCACGTGATCACCCATGACCATATGAAGCGCATGAAGCACAACGCCATCGTGTGCAACATCGGTCATTTCGACTCGGAAATCGAGATCGCGTCCCTGCGCCAGTACAAGTGGGAGAACATCAAGCCGCAGGTGGATCACGTGATCTTCCCTGATGGCAAGCGCATCATCGTGCTGGCCGAGGGCCGGCTGGTGAACCTGGGCTGCGCCACCGGCCACCCTTCGTTCGTGATGTCCAACTCCTTCACCAACCAGGTGCTGGCGCAGATCGAACTCTTCGCTCACGGCACGAAGTACGGCAAGCAAGTCTACGTGCTGCCGAAACACCTGGACGAGAAGGTGGCGCGGCTGCACCTGGAGCGCATCGGCGCGCACCTGACCAAACTCACGCCAGAGCAGGCCAAGTACATCAGCGTCGCCCAGGACGGGCCGTACAAGCCCGACCACTACCGTTACTGAGGCACGAGACGCCGAGAA
>DASUBN010000107.1:0-10440 GCA_035763245.1 Gammaproteobacteria bacterium
AGCAGCGCCAGCCCCGACACCGCGCCCAACATGGGCATGGGAAGCTTCGGCGGCCGCTACCGCTACACCGAGGCGCGCATCGACGAGGGGGCCCCGCTCTATGCCCTGGGCTACTTCCACACCCAGGGACCGATATCGGCAGGTGACATAGACGACGAGGTACGCCAACAACTCGCCGCCTGGAAGAAAGACCAAGCCTGGCTGATCCGGCACTTCGACGCCAACCACGATGGCCAGGTGGACCCACAGGAATGGGAAGCGGCCCGCGCCGAAGCGCGGCGCCTGGTGCTGGAACAGGAACGCGACAACCTGAAGCGCCCGCCGGTGGACGTGCTCGGCCGCCCGCCGGACGGACGCGAGTTCATCCTCTCGACCCTGCCGCGGGGGAAACTGGAGGCACGCCTGCGGCTCTACGCCGCCGTGTGCCTGCTTGGCTTCATCTGCGCCGGGGCGCTCGGCACCTACCTCGTGCAGGTACGCCTGAGCGGCGTCACCACGACCCAAACCCGGCGCTGATCTCATTAGGACCCCGGGGAGGGCACGGACCCCTTATGCTCGTACTGCTGCTGACTGTCCTGAGCCTCGTCTGTCTGTATCTCGGGGTCATGTTCCTGCGCCGTGGGCTGGCCCTCACGGCCACGGCGACTTCCTATATCCGTTCCGCCGCCCAGGGCTATGTGGTGCTCGAGGGCGAAGGCTCGCCCCTCCCGGGGCGCAGCATCAACGCCCCGTTCTCCGGCAAGCCCTGTCTGTGGTGGTCCACCCAGGTGGAGTCGCTGCTCGGGCCCGTCGGCAACGACCAGCTGGCCCCCAACCCGGATGCCTTCAACAAGCACTTCAGCACCGAGCTGTTCCTGTTCAAGGACGGGACGGGGGAATGCCTGGTGGACCCCACCGAAGCGGAGATTCACACCAGGATCCAGGATGTCTGGTATGGGAACTCCTGCGAGGTGAGTTCCCTGCATCAAGCGCGGCGTTCGCGCGAGCCCAACGACGATTTCCGTTTCGTGGAGGAACGCATCGAACCGCACGAGCGCATCGTGGCCCGCGGGTACTTCCGGACCCAGGAGAACGGGAGCACCAAGACCAACACCCTCTCCCAGCCGCCGGACGGCAGACGCTTTCTATTGTCCACGGTGCGGGAGGACATCTTGGCCAGGCGATTGCGTTTGAAGGCACTGCTGGCGCTCGGCTGCTGCGTGCTCCTGGCGGCCTGCGCGGTCTACGCCGGCGGCGCTGCCTGAGAGACGCGTCCCAGACCCCTTCTGCTAAGATGCAGACGTCACCGCCGCCGTAAACGGACCATGCCCAATCCCCTGCTCGCCTGGGACCGCCTTCCGCCCTTCGCTGACATCAAGCCGGAACACGTGGAGCCCGCAGTGGACGCGGTGCTCGCCGAGAACCGGGCGGCGCTCGCCAGCCTCGGCACTCTGACCGCGCCCGCCTGGGACAACTTCGTGGAACCCCTCGAGAGCCTGGGCGACCGCCTGCACCGGGCCTGGGCGCCGGTGGCCCATCTCAACGCCACCATGAGCACCCCGGAGCTGCGTGCGGCCTACAACGCCTGTCTGCCCAAGCTCGCGGACTACGACACCGAACTCGGCCAGGACGAGCGCCTGCAACGGGCCTACCGGGCCATCAAGGACGGCGCCGCCTGGGGCGGCTTCAAGCCGGCGCAACACAAGCTCATCGACGATGCGCTGCTGGACTTCCGTCTGGCGGGTGTGGACCTGCCGGCGGAAAAGAAGGCGCGCTTCCGGGACATCATGCAGCAGCTCTCCAAGCTCGACGCGCGCTTCGAGGAGAACCTGCTGGACGCGACCCAGGGCTGGTTCAAGCACGTGGAAGACGCCGCGCGGCTCGCGGGGGTGACGCCGGCGGACATGGCCCAGGCGCGCCAGGCCGCCGTGGACCGCCAGCTGCCAGGCTGGGTGTTCACCCTGGATTACCCCTCCTATTCCGCGGTGGCGGTGCATGCCGACGACCGGGAACTCAGGCTCGAGATGTACACCGCCTATTCCACCCGTGCCTCGGACCAGGGCCCCACCGCGGGCCGCTGGGACAACAGCGAGGGCATGCGGGAGATCCTGCGCCTCAGGCAGGAAGCGGCGGCGCTCACGGGCTTCCCCGACTACGCGGCCTATTCCCTCGCCGACAAGATGGCGCCCTCGCCCCGGGAAGTGCTGCGCTTCCTGGAGGACCTGGTGCAGCGGGTGAAACCCCTCGCCCAGCACGAGCGCCTGGAACTCGCGGAGTACGCGCTGGAACGCGACGGCCTGAAGCAGCTGGAGCCCTGGGACATGGCTTACTACAGCGAGAAGCTCAAGGAGGAGCGCTACCACATCTCCCAGGAGATGCTGCGTCCCTACTTCCCGGCGCCCAAGGTCACCACGGGCCTGTTCCAGGTGATGCATAAGCTCTACGGCATCCGCTTCAGCGAGGTGCCGGAGGCGCAGGTTTGGCATCCGGATGTGAAGCTCTATGCGCTGCACGACGAATCCGGCGCCCTGCGCGGCCACCTCTACACCGACCTCTATACGCGCAGCGGCAAACGCGGCGGCGCCTGGATGGACGAGACCCTGGGGCGCCGTCCCACCGCGAGGGGCCTGCAGACGCCGGTGGCCTTCCTCAACTGCAACTTCCCGCCGCCCCTGAAGGAGCGGCCCTCGCTGCTCACCCACGACGACGTGGTGACCCTGTTCCACGAGCTGGGGCACTGCCTGCACCACCTGCTGACCCGGGTGGACTATCTCTCGGTGGGCGGCATCAACGGCGTGGCCTGGGATGCAGTGGAACTGCCGAGCCAGTTCCACGAGAACTTCGCCTGGACCCGGGAGGGCTTAGGCCTCGTGAGCGGCCACTACGAGACGGGCGCGCCGCTGCCGGAGGAGCTCTACCAGAAGATGCAGGGGGCGCGGCATTTCCACAGCGGATTGTTCCTCCTGAGACAGCTCGAGTTCGCGCTGTTCGATTTCCGGCTGCACATGCAGACCCATGAGATAGATGCGGGCCTCGTGCAGCGCACCTTGGACGCCGTGCGGCGCGAGGTGGCGGTGGTGATCCCGCCCGCCTGGAACCGCTTCGCCCACGGCTTCTCCCATATCTTCTCCGGCGGCTATGCCGCCGGCTACTACAGTTACCTCTGGGCAGAGGTACTGGCGGCGGACGCCTACGCGGCCTTCGAGGAGGCCGGGGTCTTCGACCGGGCCACGGGCCGGCGCTTCATGGCGAGCATCCTGGAGCAGGGCGGCAGCCGCAAGGCCATGGAACTCTTCGTGGAGTTCCGGGGCCGTGAACCTACTTTGGATGCTTTCCTGAGACTCAACGGCTTGGCTGCATAAGACATGAAGATCGCCAGTTAGGCGAGGCGGAGCGTTTTCCCGAAGCACCGCTTCGCGCCGGCGAGCGACAGACAGGGGTGAGCCAGGTGTTTCAAGCGAAGCACGGCTTCGCTCCCGGCGAACGCCCGGCCAAGGATGGCCGGGCTGGTCAATTCTCCAGGGATGGATGGAGAATCTTTAGATGAAGATAGCCAGCTGGAACGTGAACTCCTTGCGCGTCCGCCTCCCCCACGTGCTGCAATGGCTCGACAGCGCGCGGCCAGACGTCTTGGCGCTGCAAGAGATCAAGATGACGGACATGGACTTCCCGGCGGTGGAGTTCGACCGCATCGGCTACCACGCCATCTGCTCCGGCCAACCCACCTACAACGGCGTGGCGCTGCTCGCCCGGGAGGAACCCGATGACGTGGTCACGGCGCTGCCGGACTTCCAGGACAGCCAGCGCCGGGTGCTGGGCGCGAAGGTGGGCGACGTCTACGTGCTGGACCTCTACGTGCCCAACGGCCAGAGCCTGGATTCGGAGAAGTACCGCTACAAGCTGGACTGGCTCGCGCAGCTGAACCTGTGGATACCAGAGCTCCTCAGAGAGCAGCCGAAGCTCGTGATCCTGGGGGACTTCAACATCGCCCCCGAGGACAGGGACGTGCACGACCCGGCCGCCTGGGAAGGCCAGGTGCTGGTGAGCGGACCGGAGCGGCAGGCCTTCCGGACGCTCCTCGGCCACGGCCTCACGGACAGTTTCAGGCTCCTGAACGACGGCGGCGGGAACTACAGCTGGTGGGATTACCGCGCCGCGGGCTTCCAGCGCAACCTGGGGCTGCGCATAGACCACATCCTCCTCTCCCGGCCCCTGGCGGAGCGCTGCGGCGCCGCCTGGATAGACCGGGAACCCCGCACCTGGGACCGTCCGTCGGACCATACCCCGGTGCTGGCCGAGCTCACCCTCCCCTGAAGCCCATGGCCCTCCAGGGCCTCCCTTAAGCCCCTACAGGACGTTGGCGGAAAACCACAGGCCCATTTCCGCCTCGGGGCCCGCCCTCCCTGGAAAGCCTGTAAACGCCGAGCTTTCATGGTATATATTTTACATAATCACAAAGCTTGGAGGGTGTGGCATTTCTGCGTATGCTCCCGACGACTACAGACCATCAGGGGATGCCGACGCGGCCAAGATAGGCCGTGCGGCGCTTATTAAGGGAATCCGATGAGCGCAGTCCAAACGCGCCGCAGCGACTACGACGTCACCAACCGTATCCGCGTGAGCGACCCCGCGGCCGTGGGTACGGCGGTGGTGGAACTCTACGGGGAACTCTACCCGCGCCAGAGCGTGCGGGCCCTCGAGACCGCCTTCACCGACTTCACCCGGATGTACCGCGGCGAGGACCCGCGCTTCCACGGCTGCGAGACCACCTACCACGACACCCAGCACAGCCTGGACGTGACGCTGGCGCTGATGCGCCACATCGACGGTTATGAACGGGCGAGCCGCCCCTCCGACCGGCTCGGCGCGCGCCGCGCGGCCGTGGGCGTGATCACCGCCCTCTACCACGACGTGGGCTACCTGCGCAGCACCCGCGACCGCCGCCACCGCCACGGCGCGGAGTACACCCTCACCCACGTGAGCCGCGGCGGCCACTTCCTGGGCGACTACCTGGACCAGCTCGGCCTTGGCAACGAAGCCCAGGTGGCGAGCCACATGATCCACTACACGGGTTACGAGCGGGACATCAACCGCATCGACCTGGGCGACGAGCGTTACACGCGCCTGGGGCACCTGCTCGGCACCTCCGACCTCACCGCCCAGATGGCGGACCGCTGCTACCTCGAGAAATGCCGCGACCGGCTCTATGACGAGTTCGTGATGGGCGGCATGGCGGTGCGCCGCCTGCCCGACGGTAAGGTGCAGGTGCTCTATTCCTCGCCCCAAGACCTGCTGCAGAAAACCCCGGGCTTCTATGCCAAGGTGATCTCCGACCGGCTGGAAGGCACCTTCGCCGGTGCCCATGCCTATGCCGCGAACCACTTCGGGGGCCAGAGCCTCTACATGGAGTCGGTACGCAACAACATGCGTTACCTGGACCAGGTGATCCGCCACAACGATTGGTCGCTCCTGCGCCGCCGCCCGCCCTGCTTCACCGCCGAGCACGTCCCGAACCAGGTGGCGGGCGCGAAGCGCGCCCACCACCACGCGCCGCTGCTGGCGCGCGACGCGTAAGCCCTCCGTCAGACATGCAAAAAAGAAACGGCACCACGAGGTGCCGTTTCCGTCTCCGCAGCAGATACCGCGCAGGTTACTTCTTCGCCTGCACTTCGCCGTAGGTGGCCGGAAAGCCTGGGATGGGCCGGGGCATGGCCCATTGGCCGGGCGAGGTCTTGCCGAAGCTCAGGCCGATGACGTAGCTGGCGTAGTCCGGGTTCACCAGGAGTCCCGGCACCCAGATGGAATAGGAGCCGTCGGACCAATACGCGAGACCGCAGTTCACGTCGGACGTGTTGATGCGCATGGCGCACTCGCCGCCCTGCACCTGCAGCGTCACCGCCGTGGCACTGCCGTCGTTGTTGCGCAAGGTCATGGGGGGCGCCATCGGGGCCACCGCCCAGTTCGGCGGGAAGGGGTACTGGTTACCGAGGTCCGGGGCCTGGGTGGCGGTCATGCCCGCCGGGGTGCCGTCGATCTTGGCGGTCACCGGACCCTTGGCGGTGGTGATCTCGATGACCACGTGGGTGTGCGGATCGCCCAGGGCGTCTTCCTCGTCGGAGATCACCTTGCAGGGATAGCTCAGCACCTGGGCGTCGGAATAGAAGCCGACCATGGTGACGTACTTGCAGGTCTTGCCTGAGATCAGGAAGTTGCCGGTATCGGTGCCGGAACGCGGGGTGGGCGTGCCGCGCAGGACGTAGGTGTCGCCGCCGCCGGAACAGCCGGCCGCCGCCAGCACCAGGGCCCCCATGAGGCCAGCCACCACCAAGCCACCTTTTCTCATAATGCTTACTCCGCAAGTTCGGGTATGTGACGGGTAATCCGCGGCGTATGTGTTAACCCATCTGTGGCCGTTGTGCAACCGGCCGGCTTCCGGGCGCGGGTACGGCGGGGCACCGTGAATTCGACGCCCCATAAGCCCATGATTTTCATTCGGATATGCGCTCGTCGCCGCTGTGAGGTGCGTGCCCGCCCCCTGGGCTACTATGGAACCGGAACCCGGCGGGAGCGCGGCCATGAAAGCGATCTGGAACGGCAAGGTGGTGGCGGAGAGCGATGCGACCGTGGTGGTGGAAGGCAACCACTACTTCCCGCCCGCCTCCCTGAAACCCGAGTATTTCCAGGACAGCGACCGGCACACGGTCTGCCCCTGGAAAGGCACGGCGAGCTACAAGGACGTGGTGGTGGACGGCAAGGTCAGCGATGGCGGCGCCTGGTATTACCCGGACCCGAAGCCGGCAGCCGCCAACATCCGCGGCTACTTCGCTTTTTGGAGAGGCGTCACCGTCCAGCCCTGATTCAGGCGCGCGCCCCCGCCTGCCCGAAGCTGTAGCGCCAGCCCTTGGGCGTGCACACGTACACGTCGCTGAACCACACGCGGTATTCGAAGGGTTTGCCGTCCTCGGTGCCGGCGGCCCAAAGCAGGGCCGTGAGCACCGCGGTGTCGCCCCAGATGCGCACCGTCTGCCGGCTGTCTTCCTGATGGGAGTACACCACCTTCGGGTCGCGGGCTTCCGCCAGCAGGCCTGCCTTGGTCTCGACCTCGCCCTTGCTGGTGATCAGGATGTAATCGTCGGGCAGCAAGCGGTCGATGGCGGCCGCATCCTTGCGTCCCGTGGCGGCCTGGAACTCCTGATCCAGCGCCAGGATGTCGTTGCCGCAGTGAGCCACAACGGCCGCGAATGGGCTGATGGCCGCGCCGAATAGCGCGATCAGGCAAAGGAGGATACGCATGGTCCGGTCTCCGGATGGGATGGAGCCAGACTAAGACGCAGAACCGGACGATGCTCGCCGCTTTCGGACTCGCTCGTCCCTCGAATCTTACTTGCGCAGATAGGCCTTGAGCGCGACGGCGTTGTTGAGCTTCTCCTCCTTGGAGGAGAACAGCAGCGTGACGGTGGCGTGGGCCTTGAGCAGGCTGCGCAGTTCCCGCACCGCCTCGGGCCGCGCCTTCAGTTCCTTGGCGTAACGGCGCCGGAACTCGGACCAGCGACCGGGGTCGTGGCCGTACCATTTGCGCAGCGCGGTGCTCGGGGCGATGTCACGCAACCAACAGTCGACTTTCGCCTTCTGCTTGCTCAAGGCCCGGGGCCAGAGCCGGTCCACCAGCACCCGGCAGCCGTCGCCCTTGGCGGGCATGAGATAGACGCGCTTGAGCTTGACCATGCCGGGCAAGTATAGGCCGCCCGCCGGAGACTAGCGACGCTCGATCAGCCACTCTGCCAACGCCGCCTTCTCGAGCGGCGGGCTGATGAAGTAACCCTGGGCATAGTCGCAGCGGTACAGCCGCAGGCGCTCCAGCACCTCACGGGTCTCCACCCCCTCGGCGACGATGCGGCGCCCGAGCTCGTGCCCGAGGTCGATGGTCGAACGCACGATGGCCGCATCGTGGGCGTTCGCCAGCATCTCGTGGGTGAACGAGCGGTCCACCTTGAGCTCGGTGAACGGCAGATGCCGCAGGTGCATCAGCGACGAGTAGCCGGTGCCGAAGTCATCCACCGACAGACCCACGCCGATGTCGCGCAGTTTCTGGAACACGCCCGCGGCCAGGAGTGCGCTGCCGAGGATGCCGCTCTCGGTGATCTCGAGCGTGAGCTGCTCCGGCGGCACGTCGTGCTCCTTGAGGCTCGCCGCGATGAACTCCGGCAACCGGGGATCGCGCAGGTTATAGGGCGAGAGGTTCATGGCGACCCCGAGACGGTGCCCGCCCTGCTGCAGCCCGGCGAAGTCCCGCAACACCTGGTTCAGCACCCAGCGGGCGATGCGGTCGTTGACTTCGCTCGCCTCCACCAGCGGCAGGAACTCTCCCGGCAGCAGGCGGGTGCCGTCGGCCCGGTTCCAGCGCAACAGCGCTTCGACCCGGGCCACCCGGCCGGTGGCGATCTCCACCTCGGGTTGGTAGTGCAGCACCAGGTGCCGGTCGTCGATGCTGCCGCGCAGCTCGGTGATGAGCTGCAGGCGCGCCGGCGAGTGCACGTCCTGCTCGGGGCTGTAGGTCATGATGCCGGCACGGGCGCTCTTGGCCACGTACATGGCGACGTCGGCGCGGCGCATGAGCGTGGTGGGGTCGGCGCCGTGCTCCGGGCTGTGCACGATGCCGATGCTCGCGCCCACCGTCAGGACATGGCCCTCGATCTGGAACGGCTGCTCCAAGGCCTGCAGCAGCTTGGCCGCGAGGTGCTCGGCATCGGGTTTGCCGTCGGAACCCCCGAGGACGACGGCGAACTCGTCGCCGCCCAGGCGCGCGATGGTATCGGTGGCGCGCAGCCGGGAACGCAGCCGCGTACCCACCTCCGCCAGCAGCTGGTCGCCGGTGTGGTGGCCGAAGGTGTCGTTGATCTCCTTGAAGCCGTCGAGATCGAGGAACAGGAGCGAGAACGTCTGGCCGTTGCGCCGCACGCCGAGGATGGCCTGCTCCACCCGGTCGTGCAGCAGCACCCGGTTCGGCAGGCCGGTGAGGGTGTCGTGCAGCGCCTGGTGCTGCAACGCATCCAGGTGCGCCTTGCGCTCGCTCACGTCGCGCAGGATGCAGATCCAGTGGCCGGGTTTGCCGGCCGCCGCGCTCACCGGCATGACGTGCAGCTCGAGGGCGTAGGGCTTCCCGTCCGGCCGCAGCGCCTCGACCTCGGACTCGAAATGCTGACCGCGCGCGATGCTGTCGGCGAGCGCCGCGAACATCTCCCTACCTCCGGATGCCAGGCGGATGACGTCCGGGGGGCGTCCCATCACCTCCGCCGCCGGCAGGCCGGTGATATACGAGAAGCCGCGGTTGACGGAGAGTATCCTCAGCGGCGTGCCGCCCGGCGCCTGTTCCATGATCATGATGCCTTCGGCCGCGTTCTCCACCGCCGAACCGAGCAGCCGCAGCTGTTCGTTGGCGCGCTCCAACTCCTGGGTACGACGCCGTACGCGCTGCTCGAGCTGCTCGTTGGCATCCCTTAGCTCCTCTTCGAGGCGCTTGCGCTGGAAGAACTCCGGTACCACGCCGCCGCCGCCGGCGGTGACCCCCGCGCCGCGCTGATGGGTGTGCGCCTCGAGGTGCGCCTCGATGCGCGACGGCGGCGCCATGATGAAGCGACAGTGCTCGCCGCCCGCCGCCAGGCACTCGATCTCCACCGCCACCAGCGGCAAGCCGAAGCTCTCCTCGCACCAGCCGGAGGAATAGCCCGCGTTCATGATGCACACGGGGACGGAACTGCGCTTGCCCTTGGCGAGCCAGGAATGGGACTCGAAGGAGTACGGATGGTCGTAGAGCAGGAAATACTCCTCGTCCGGGGAGGGGCGTGACTCCGGGGAGATGTTGACGAAGGCCCAGCCGGAGAAGGCGAAGTGGATGGGGCCCGCGGAAAGGTTGTCGATGGGATCGCTCACCGTCATCTTCTGCTGGAAGCTGCGCGCGTCCGCCTTGCCGATGGCATGGGCCAGGTCGAACAGGAGGTTGTTGGCGACGTTGCGCGCCTCGCTCTCACCCTTATCCTGGTAGAGCTTCATCACCATCTCGACGAACTCCACGGACAGGGACGCGGCGCGCATCAGCACGTAGCGTTCCCCGGCGATGGCGATGGTGGCGGTGTCCGGCTGCTCGATCCGGTCCGAGAAGTAGCGTTTCACATAGCGCTGTGCGCGCAGGAACGGCGCCTCGAACGGCGGCGGCACCTTCACGGTGGTGAGGCGCTCCGTTTCCCCGGTGGCCCCGGACGGGCGCTTGCGAGCCGGCCGCTTGCGCCCCCCTTTGGGGGAACGGGAAGCCGCGCCGCGCGCCGGTGCCTTTGGGCGTCGGGTAGTCATGGTTTTATGTCGTATGTCCCCGCCTTGAGTGTATCCCAGGTGCTAGGCGGAGGGAGTCGGGGCGCAGGGGCAGACCGGAGCCCCGCGGGCGCCAAGGGGGCCGTGCCGCTGGCC
>DASUBN010000108.1:0-2401 GCA_035763245.1 Gammaproteobacteria bacterium
CGGCACGGACATCATCTCCTGCTTCGCCCTGGGCAACCCCACCCTGCCGGTCTATCCCGGCGAGCTCCAGTGCCGCGGTCTCGGCATGGCGGTGGAGATCTGGGATGAGGACGGCCGCAGCCTCCGCGGCGAGCCCGGCGAACTCGTGTGCGTGAAGCCCTTCCCTTCCATGCCCGTGTACTTCTGGAACGACGCGGACGGGAAGAAGTACCATGAGGCCTACTTCGAGCGCTTCGCCAACGTCTGGCGCCACGGCGACTGGGCCGAGCTCACGGCCCACGACGGCCTCATCATCTACGGCCGCTCCGACGCCACCCTGAACCCAGGCGGGGTGCGCATCGGCACAGCCGAGATCTACCGCCAGGTGGAGAAACTGCCGGAGATCGTGGAGAGCCTGGCGGTGGGCCAGGACTGGCAGGGGGACGTGCGCGTCATCCTATTCGTGCGGCTGCGCGAGGGCGTGACGCTCGACGAGGCGCTCAAGGAGCGCATCAAGAAGACCATCCGCGAGAACGCCACGCCGCGGCACGTGCCCGCCAAGATCGTGGCCGTGGCCGACATCCCGCGCACCATCAGCGGCAAGATCACCGAACTCGCGGTGCGCAACGTGATCCACGGCCGGCCGGTGAAGAACACCGATGCGCTGGCGAACCCCCGCGCGCTCGAATGCTACCGCAATCTTCCCGAGCTCCAGACCGAGTGAGCCCGCCATGAACGATGTCCGCGCGCCCGAGAGCCCGCGCCAGCGCTATGCAGCGGAGCTGGCCCGCCACGGCTACGAGCGGGACCCAGCCCAGGAGAAGGCGGTGGCGGCCCTGGACCAGCTGCAGGCACGGCTGCTGGCCGCACCGCACCCCGCTCTCTGGCGACGGCTCTTGGGACAGCCTGCGCCGGCGGTGAAGGGACTCTATCTCTGGGGCGGCGTGGGCCGGGGCAAGACCTGGCTCATGGACTGCTTCTACGACACCCTGCCCTTCAGGGACAAGGTCAGGCTGCACTTCCACCGCTTCATGCACGAGGTGCACGCCACCCTGAAACAGCTGCCCGGCGAGCAGGATCCGCTGGCGAAGGTGGCGGAGCGCTTCCGGGCGCAGGGCCGGGTGATCTGCTTCGACGAGTTCTTCGTCTCGGACATCACCGATGCCATGCTGCTCGGGCGCCTGTTCGAGCAGCTCTTCGCCCAGGGCGTGACGCTCGTGGCCACCTCCAACGTGCCGCCGGACGAGCTCTACAGGAACGGCCTGCAGCGGGAGCGCTTCCTGCCCGCCATCCGCCTCTTGAAGCAGCACACCCAGGTGCTGAACGTGGACGGCGGCACCGACTACCGCCTGCGCCACATGCGCGGCACGGAGCTCTTCTACGTGCCCGCTGGCGCCGAGGCGGAGGCGCACCTCGCGGCCGTGTTCGAGCGCCTCGCGGGCCACCGCGCCGCGGAGACCGGCTCCCTCACGGTGAACGACCGGCCCATCGAGACCCGTCGCCACGTGGACGGCGTGGCCTGGTTCGGCTTCCAGGCGCTCTGCGAGGGCCCCCGCAGCCAGGAGGACTACATCGAGATCGCCCGCAGCTTCCACAGCGTGCTGCTCTCGGACATCCCCGAGCTCACCCGCGACACCGAGGACGCGGCGCGACGCTTCATCGCCCTGGTGGATGAGTTCTACGACCGACGGGTGAAACTCGCCGCCTCCGCCGCCGTGTCCCTGGCCGGCCTCTACCAGGGCAAGCGCCACAGCTTCGAGTTCCAGCGGGCCCAGAGCCGGCTCACGGAGATGCAGACGCAGGAGTATCTCTCCCAGCCTCATTTGCCTTAAAATCCCCCGCTTTCGCGCGCGTCCAGGCACTATTACTCAGAGGTGGACATGTCTTCTCCCGCTCCTTTCGACCAACAGGCCTTCGACACCTGGCACAAGGCCCAGCAGGTGCAGGTGGCTGACTACATGCGCAAGATCCAAGTGTTCGATGGCGACATCACCGGCGAGTGGCTATGGATCATCCCCCATCGGGCCATGCTCGGCCGCGTCTGGCCGAAGCACGGGGAGAGCCCCAAGCTCTGGGTCATCACCGGCGTGGTGCCCACTGACCACGTGGAGTCCAGCGCCGCCCGCAACTGCCGCGAGGCCGCCCGCTACTTCGCCCTGAAGTGGCAGTTGGAGGCCGCGCGCCTCGGCCAGGGAAACGAGACCGGCGCCGGCGAGGGCAAGATCGACTGGAACGAGATGGGCACCAACATCGCCAGGCGCGCCGAGTGGCTGCATGACCTGGTGCAGGACGAGCGCCGCTGGATGCCGGATGGCCTGCCGCTCTATCGGGCGGACATGGAAGCCGCGCAACGCTGATAACCCACCTCAAAAGCTGCTGCGCTTGTCATAGCGTCGTTGCAGTTCGGCTCGCAATCCTCACG
>DASUBN010000109.1:0-6887 GCA_035763245.1 Gammaproteobacteria bacterium
GATATTAGAAGTCCACGAGCGCGTCGTTATCTCTGGGGTCCGTGGCCGCTTCCACCTTGCCGGTCCTGAAGTCCCATACCACCACGTTCATGTCGCCATAGGGCCGCGCCACGGGTTTCAGGTCGTAACCCATCCCCGTCAGCGCCTTGAGGGTGGCATCGCTGAACGCGCCCGTCTCGTAGCTCACGGTGTCCGGCAGGTATTGCTGGTGGTAACGCGGCAGCGCCGTCATCTGGGCCGCAGAACCGCCGGCGACGAAGTCCAGCACCGCGAGCGTCACCATGGTGGTGATGCGGCTGCCACCCGGCGTACCCACGATGGCGACACCACGCGGACCTTCCACGAAGGTGGGCGTCATGCTGGAGAGCGGCCGCTTGCCGGGAGCGACCGCATTGGCTTCGCCCTGGACCAGGCCGAAACCGTTCGCTTCGCCAGGTTTGGCGGCGAAGTCGTCCATCTCGTCGTTCAGGATCACGCCGCTCTTGCCGCCGAGTATCCCGGAGCCGTAGCGGAAGTTGATGGTCTGGGTAGCCGCCACCATGTTGCCATCCGCGTCCATGATCGAGAAATGGGTGGTGTCCACGCCTTCGTCGTCTTTCAGCTTCACGACCGGCGGCAACAGGCGGCTGGGCGTGGCCTTGTCAGGGCTGATGCCGGCGCGCAATCCCGCCGCGTACTCAGGGCTGAGGAGACGCGCGAGCGGCAACTTCACGAACGCCGGGTCCCCCAGGTATTGGTTGCGGTCCCGGTAGGCGCGGCGCCAGGCTTCCACGATGTAATGGGTGCGGGTGGCCTCGTCCATCTTGTCGAGATCGTATCCGGACAGGATGTTCAGGGTCTCGAGCAGCACCACGCCGCCCGAGGCCGAGGGCGCGGCGGTGATGATGTGGTAACCCCGATAGTCACCGGTGAGCGGCGCGCGCTCGACGACCTTGTAGTCCTTGAGGTCATCCAGGCTCCAGATTCCCCCCACGGCGCGCACCGCGTCCACCATCTCCTTCGCCACTTTGCCGGTGTAGAAACCAGCCGCACCCTTGTCCGCCAGCAGCTGCAGCGTCGCGGCAAGCTCGGGCAGCTTGAGCAGAGCGCCCGCCTCCGGTGCGTGGCCGTCCTTGAGGAAGGGACAGGCCTCGCCGCAGAGCTGATTGAGGGTACCCAGAGTCTCCTCGGTGATGGCGGCGAAACGTTTGTCTACCTTGAAGCCGTCCCGGGCGAGAGCGATGGCCGGAGCTAGGTCCTTGGCCAGGGACAGGCGGCCGTATCTGGAGAGATCCACGAGCGCTGCCGGTGTACCGGGAATACCGGCCGAGAGGGCGCCGCGACGTACGGAAGAAGTCTTGAGGTCGCCGGACTTGTCCAAGTACATGTCGTGGCTCGCCGCTGCGGGCGCGGTCTCGCGGCCGTCCACCATGACGTCATGATCGTCCTTCGCTACGTGCAGCAGGTAATACCCGCCGCCACCGAGGCCGGAGCTATAGGGCTCCACCACCGCGAGCGCCGCACTCACCGCGATGGCGGCGTCGAAGGCGTTGCCGCCCTCTTTCAGCACCTGCATACCCGCAGCCGTGGCGAGCGGATGGGCGCTGGCGATGGCCGCTTCGGGCGGCTTCTTGGGCCCCGCCGCCCAGGCTGGCAGGGAAGCGAAGCAAAGGACGAGGATCAGACTACGTAGTTTCATGACGGAACGCTCAGGTCTTGGAAGTGAGACGGAGATACTTCTCTTGCAGCTGCTCTTGGGTTTCCTCGTGCTCGGGATCCAGGGGGATGCAGTCCACCGGGCACACCTGCTGGCACTGGGGCTTGTCGAAATGCCCCACGCACTCGGTACAGAGCGCCGGATCAATCACGTAGATCTCAGGACCCTGGGAGATGGCGTGGTTCGGGCACTCCGGCTCGCACACGTCGCAGTTGATGCAGGCATCGGTGATCTTGAGGGCCATGACTATATTCTAAGGCACCCCTAAGGATTCAACGCTTCAGCTTCTTGAGCTCCGTCTGCACGGCGGGATGTACGAACTGGGACACGTCGCCTCCGAGGACGGCGATCTCCCGCACCAGGCTCGAGGAGATGAAGGTGAACTGCTCCGCGGGAGTCATGAAGATGGTCTCCACCTCTGGTCCCAGGTGCCGGTTCATCGCCGCGAGCTGGAACTCGAACTCGAAATCCGAGACCGCGCGCAGGCCGCGGAGCACCGCCTGCAACTTGTGTTTGCGGGCGAACTCCACCGTGAGCTCGGCGAAGCCTGTCACCTCCACGTTGCGCACGTCGTGCAGCACTTCCCGGGCGAGCCGGACGCGGGTCTCGAGGCTGAATGACGGCGCCTTGCCAGGGTTGGCGGCGATGGCCACCACCACCTTCTCGAACATGCGCGCGGCGCGGCGCACGATGTCGGCGTGACCGTTGGTGATGGGATCGAAGGTGCCGGGGTAGAGGATGCTGGCCATGGATACCTCCGCTGGACTGGTCTTTATACCGGGCTTCCCACCCCGCTTCAAACCAAGCCGGGCGTGGCGCCGATCCTCATGAGCCTGAAGCCCACCTGGCCTGCGCGGCTTTCTCGCCACAGGCTCCAGTGAGCCGGCACGGCCGGTGCCTGGTCAGCCGGATACTCCATATAGATGAATGCGCCGGGCTTGAGCCAGCCGCCCTCCAATGCCCTCCCGACCTCAGGCAGCAGCCCGGCGTCGAAGGGCGGATCCAGGAACACGATATCGAAGGGCGAGGGCGTGCCGCTGAGCCAGGTGAGCGCGTCCGCCTGCATCACCTCACCACCAGCCGCCTTGAGCGTGACGAGATGGCTCCTTAGGGCCTCGGTCACGCCACGCTCCCGGTCCACGAACACCACCTCCGCGGCACCCCGTGACAGGGCTTCCAAGCCGAGGGCGCCGCTGCCGGCGAAGAGGTCCAGGCAACGGGCGCCTTCTATATGATCCTGCAGCCAGTTGAACAGGGTCTCCCGCACCCGGTCCGGCGACGGGCGTATCCCGGGCAGCGGCGGGAACTTGAGCTTCCGCCGCCGCCAGACGCCCGCGATGATGCGGAACTCGTTGCGGTATCCCCTGCCTGGGTTGTGCTTCATTCCGATGGTCCGAACTGGCCGGTTTCCAAGGGGGTTGACGCTTGCCAGCCCCCGGGAGGGCAGCGTAACCTAGCTCGGCCGTTTAGGGAGTAAAAACCAATGATAAGTCGCCGTGTTGCCGTCATCCTCTGCCTGCTGACTCCGCTCGTCGCCTGTGTCTCGGGCAGTAACTCGTCCACGCCCACGCCCTTCCAGGCGAAGTTCGTGCCCCTGGACGCCATCATGCCGTTCCCGAACGACCTCTATTTCAACGGCAGCAAGACAGGCACCCTTAATATCCCCGCCTCCGCCAACAATTCCGTGCAGGCGCAGGAATCCGAGGCCTCCTTGCTCGAGCTGAATCACCTGGACGGCTTCGGCACTCAGTCCGACATCAACATCTATTTCAACGAACCGGTGGATGCCACCACTCTTGCCTCCAACGTACTCGTCTTCAAGGTGAGCAGCAGCGCCACCACCAAGGCCGTCAACCCAGTGGCCCCGGCCGGCACCGGCTCCATGAGCCAGCTCAAGGAGGGCACTGACTACAGCATCGCCCTCTCGCCCGGTACCGATACCGGCGGCGAGACCGTCACCATCAAGCCACTGAAACCCCTTGCCGCGAGCACCGTGTCCGGCACCACGCCCGTGCCCGCCACCTATCTCGTGGTGGTCACGAACGGCGTGAAGGACACTAACGGCGACGCCGTGGGTCCGAGTTCCGACTATGCCTCCATCCTGGCCGCGGATCTGCCGGTCCTGGCTGGCCAGAAGATGGGCACCACCGGCAATACACAGCTCGATCAAGTGGCTGAGTTCACTCTGCCGCAGCTCATCGACGCCGCAGCCGCCAAGATCGATCCGAGCAACATCGCGGTAAGCTTCAGCTTCAGCACAGCCTATCTCGGTATCAGCTTGGCTGAACTCTCCGCCACAGCCACGGCTACCGCGCAGCCCGGCGCCCCCACCCCGACCATCATCGACACCAGCGAGACAGTCGCAGCGGCCCTCACTTCAGCCGGCGAGACGCCGCCGGCCGCAGCCGCCCTGGCGGAGCTCTTCGCCGGAACGGTCACCCTGCCCTATTACCTCACGGTGCCCAAGACCGGTTCCACCACGGCGCTCACCGATTCCTGGCACAACGCCGCGGGCGGCGATACGGCCATCAGCGCCACGGATCCCACGAGCTTCGCGCCGAAGGCCACCACCAATGTGACCATCCCGATCCTGGTGAGCATCCCTGATTCCACGAGCGGCTGCGTCATGCCAGGCACCGGCTGGCCGGTGGTGATCTTCCAGCACGGCATCACCCGTAACCGCGAAGACATGCTGGCAGTGGCCGGCAGCTTTGCCAGCGCCTGCATGGCGGTCGTGGCTATCGACCTGCCGTTGCACGGCGTCACCGACATCAAGGACCCGCTCTACCAGAACCAGGTGTTTGCCACACTCGCGCCTAACCTCGTGACCGGTGAGCGTACCTTCAACATGGGCATGACAGGTGCCGCCGGTGCAACCGGCGCCACCGGCAGCAGCATCGACACCTCCGGTGCCTGGTTCATCAACCTGACCAGCACCATCACTTCCCGCGACAACCTGCGGGAAGGCGCGGCAGACCTCATCAACCTGGCGGCCACCCTGCCGACCATGGGCGCTCTGACTCCGCCTTCGACGGTGAATACCTTCGACGGCTCCAAGATCTTCTTCGTGGGCCACTCCCTGGGCGGTATCGTCGGTACTACCTTCCTGGGTGCCGACACGGCTGGCCATGTTCTGGGCGGCCCGTCCCGCATCGTGGCAGCCACCCTCGCCAACCCGGGCGGCCATATTGCCGAGCTACTGCGTAACTCGCCGGAATTCGAGCCCATCATCGATGCGCAGCTGCAAACCAACGGCATCATCAAGGGCACGCAGTTCTATTACGACTTCTACTCAGAAGCCCAGGCGGTGGTGGAAGATGGCGATCCGGCAAACTATGCGGCGGCGGCAGCCCTTGGCCATCCGATCCATATGCTCGAGGTTATAGGCAACGGCACTTCTACCTACCCCACGGATCAGGTGGTGCCCAACAGCGCTACGGAACTCCTGGCCAGCGTGATGGGTCTGCCCAAGATCACCACTACCACTATCACTCCCACGGGTGCCCATGGCTTGGTGCAGTTCATCTTTGGCGACCATGGTTCCATCTTGGATCCCAGCGCCCCGACTGGTGCCACCGCGGCGGTGCAGGCCAACTATGCCGCAGTTACGACTGAGATGCAGACAGAGATGGTGGTCTTCGCCGCCGGCAACCTGTCTCCGGCCCTGCCGGGCAACGGCGAGACGATCCTGATCTCGAACTCCGCGGTTGTGAAGCAATAGACATATAGCCTCACCGAGGCACCCAAGGGCGGCCATAAGGCCGCCCTTTTTCTTGTGCCCAAGCCTCGGGCTGCGTTAACCTGCTGGCCGCCCCATGGATCTACTCCCCACACCCGTGAACCAGCCTGCTCCCGGATTCTTCGCCAAGTTGCGCGGCCGTCTGAAGCTGCCGGCACTGCTCGCCGGCCGCAAGCTGGATGAGGCTCTGCTGGAGGAACTTGAAGCCCAACTGCTCACGGCGGATGTGGGCGTCGAAGCGAGCCGTCGCATCGTCGCGGATCTACGCCGCCAAGCCGAACAAATCGCCGACGCCGATCAATTGCGCACCGCCCTGAAATCGAGCCTCGCGACGCTGCTCCAGCCAGTGGCGAAGCCACTGGTGCTTCCCCAGAATGCCAAACCCTTCGTGTTGCTGGCCCTGGGGGTGAACGGCGTGGGCAAGACCACGACCCTCGGCAAGCTCGCTAGGCGCTTCAAGTCGCAAGGCAAGAGCGTGATGCTGGCGGCGGCTGATACCTTCCGGGCGGCCGCCACCGAACAGCTACAGATATGGGGCGAGCGCAACGGCGTGCCGGTCATCGCCCAGGACCAGGGTGCGGATCCGGCGGCCGTGGCCCACGACGCCTACGCCGCCGCCAAGGCCAAAAGCGTGGACCTGCTCTTGGTGGACACCGCCGGTCGCCTGCACAACCGCGAGAACCTGATGCAGGAACTGAAGAAGATCGTCCGGGTTCTGGGTAAGCTCGACCCCGCAGCACCTCATGAACGCCTCTTGGTGCTCGACGCCGGTACGGGCCAGAACGCCCTGGCTCAGATCGCCGAGTTCCACGCCGCCGTGGGCCTGACCGGCCTCGTGGTCACGAAGCTCGATGGCACCGCCAAGGGGGGCATCCTGGTGGCCGCCGCGGAGCGTTTCAAGATCCCGGTGCGCTACCTCGGCGTGGGTGAGGCGGGCGAGGACCTGCAGGAGTTCGACGCCGCAGCTTATGCGGCCGCCCTGGCGGGTCTGGAGGTAGCGGCGTGATTTCCTTTTCCGAAGTCGGCAAGCGCTATGAAGGGGGAAACGAAGCCCTCGCCGGCGTGAGCTTCGAGATCGCCCGGGGCGAGATGGTGTTCCTGACAGGCCCATCCGGCGCCGGCAAGAGCACCCTGCTCAAGCTCGTGGCGCTAGTGGAGCGGGCCAGCCGCGGCCAGGTGGTAGTGAACGGCCAGAACCTCACCGGCATCCGCCGCCGTCAACTCCCCTACTATCGCCGCCAGATCGGCATGGTGTTCCAGGACCACCGGCTGCTGAACGACCGCACCGTGTTCGACAACGTGGCCCTGCCGCTCGTGATCGCAGGCGCCGAGACCGCGGAGATCGGCAAGCGGGTGCGAGCCTCGCTGGATCTCGTGGGCCTGCTGCACAAGGAGAAGGCCCTGCCCATCACGCTCTCCACCGGCGAGCAGCAGCGTGTCGGCATCGCCCGG
>DASUBN010000110.1:0-4314 GCA_035763245.1 Gammaproteobacteria bacterium
ATGCATGCCGTTCGCATCGATAGTATTGACCGTCTGGGAATGCCCGACCAGTACCGCGAAAAGCATGTAGAGGTTAAGCACGGTCAGGATGCCGATGGCCACCGTCGGCACGATCCACAGCGAGCGGTTCTCCCAGAACTCGCGCCGGACCAGGGTCTTGTTCACGCGTGAGACCAGGGCGTTCATTGCATCCCTCCTTTGGCCTTGGCGACGAAGATGTCGGCCACGCTGGGGGTATGGATCTCGCCCAGTTCCGCCAGCTGCTCCTTCGCCACGCCCTCGAACAGGAAGAGCTTCTTGCCGAACACGTCACGCTCGTAAAGCGGCTTCAGGGCCTGCGCGGCGGCGGCCTTTTCGGTGCCGACCAGCACCTCGGTGTAGTCCTGCGCCACCTGCTCCATGGGGCTGTTCAGGGTGATGGCTCCGTTGTCGATGAACATCAGATGGGTGAGGATCTTCTCGATCTCCTCCACCTGGTGGGTGGTCACCAGGATGGTGCGCTGCTCGTCGAAGTAGTCGTTGAGCAGGTTGGTGTAGAACTCCTTGCGATACAGGATGTCGAGGCCCAGCGTGGGCTCGTCCAGCACCAGCAGCTTGGCGTCGATGGCCATGACCAGCGCCAGGTGCAGCTGGGTGACCATGCCCTTGGAGAGCTCGCCCACCTTGCTCTTCTGCTGGATCTTGGTGCGCTCCAGGAAGTGCATGGCGCGCTCGCGGCTGAAGCGCGGGTGCACCGACTCGGCGAACTCGATGGCGTTGGCGACGCGCAACCAGCGTGGCAGCACCGCCACGTCGGCGATGAAGCACACGTCACGCATCAGGTGATGGCGGCCCTGACGTGGATCGTGACCGAGCACGTCCAGTTCGCCCTCGAAATCCGTGAGCCCCAGTACCGCCTTCAGGGCGGTGGTCTTGCCGGCACCGTTCGGTCCGATCAGGCCGACGATGCAGCCTTCCTCGATGTCGAAGTCGATCTTGTTGAGTGCGGCGAGAGTGCCGTAATGCTTGCTCAAGCCCCGTGCTTTGACGAGCGTATTCATGCTTTCTTCCCCTTTCCGTCCGTCTCCAGCTTTATCAGTTCCATCATGTCGAGACCGAGGCGCTGGATGCGCTGCAGGATCTGCGGCCACTCGTTCTTCAGGAACTGCTCCCGTTCGTTCTTCATCAGATTGCGGCGTGCGCCTTCTTTCACGAACATGCCGAGCCCCCTCCGTTTCTCCACCAAGCCCTCGTCCACCAGCGACTGATAGCCTTTCAGCACGGTCAGCGGGTTGATCTGGTATTCGGCGGCCACCGAACGCACCGAGGGCAGAGGATCGCCCTCCTTCAGGGCGTCCTCCAGGATCATCGCGACGACCCGATCCCGGAGTTGCCGGTAGATGGGTTGGTTGTCGCTCCAGTTCGGTTCCATGACCATGGCCTCGCTGCTTTAGCGGAGTAGTCCGGTACAGTACCGGGCCTACCTTAGCCCCCGGCCCGGCCAAAGGCCAGGGCACCGATGAGCTTCAGGACCGCGAAACGGCTCGCGCCCTTGCTGAAAAGTGCCGCGAACTTGGACGGCTTCACGTTGACCACGCCGAGGAAGGCCGTGCCCGGTGACCGGGTGAGATCCGCCGCGTAGCGCGCGTCCCCGCTGTCGTTGGCAGTGACCTGGATGGCACCGAGGTACACGGCGCCGCGCTGCGCCGCTTCGCGGGCAGCCAGGCGGGAGTCGGGGCTGTCGGCCGGTGTCACCCGCACCACGCCGAGATAGGCGGTGGAGCCATACTTGGAATGGACACCGTGGCCGGCGCCGCCCTTCACATCGGCGGCCGTCACCTGGATGGTGCCGAGGTTAATCACCGGAGCCTGGTGAGGGCGGGCGGCATGGGCCGCCAAGCTCGTGGCGCCGAGCCCGAGGCTCAAGGCGATGGCAAGACTCAAGTTGCGGAAGTTGCTGTTCATGGCCTGGCTCCTTCTCTTTCTATCCGCGGCCCCTGAGGGCCCGATTCAGTAGTGGTGTTGTAGCTAACTATAACACTAAAGAAGAGAATTGCAAGCCCCTGCGGAATGCTTTTTTGAGACTCCAGATATTTGTTTTATAAACAAGGAGTTAAATAACTTTACTGCCCGGGTGTAGCTACCTGCCTAGGCCTACGTGCTCCTTCCACCAACTCACCCTTCACATCCGCCAACAACCCCCCCCTCAAGATGAGGCTCCCACGCTGCCCATATATGGAGACCCAGGAGTCGCCCATGCCAGAGATTCGGTAAAACAGCCCACTCCCGCGCCGGTGCTAGAATCGCGTCCCCTGCGCGGACCGCCCGGCCTGCGCGCACTCTCGAACGACCCGCCAACCAACGGAGCTCGACGTCCATGGCCACGAAGAAACCCGTCCGCATCGCTGTCACCGGCGCCGCCGGCCAGATCGGTTACCAGCTCATCTTCCGCATCGCCGCGGGCGACATGCTGGGACCGAAGCAGCCCGTGATCCTGCAGCTGCTGGAGGTGCCTGGCGCGATGCCCATGCTGAACGGTGTGGCCATGGAGCTCACCGACTGCGCCTTCCCGCTGATCGCCGGCATCGTGGCCACCGACAGCGCCGAGACCGCGTTCAAGGACGCGGACTATGCTCTACTCGTAGGCGCCAAGCCCCGCGGCCCTGGCATGGAGCGCAAGGACCTCCTGCTCGAGAACGCCAAGATCTTCTCCGCCCAGGGCCAGGCACTCAACAAGGCCGCGAAGAAGAACGTGAAGGTACTGGTGGTGGGCAATCCGGCCAATACCAACGCGCTCATCGCTTCCTCAAACGCGCCCCGCATCCCGAAGAAGAACTTCAGCGCCATGATGCGCCTGGACCACAATCGTGCCTTGGGCCAGCTCGCCGCCAAGACCGGCAGCCACGTAAACGATATCAAGCGCATGACCATCTGGGGCAACCATTCATCCACCCAGTACCCGGATATCAATGCCTGCACCGTGAAGGGCAAGGCAGCCAAGAAACTCGTGGACCAAGCCTGGGTGACGGGCGAGTTCATCCCAACCGTGCAACAACGCGGTGCGGCCATCATCAAGGCGCGCGGCGCATCTTCGGCGGCCTCTGCCGCCTCCGCCGCCATCAATCATATGCGCGACTGGGCGCTTGGCACGCCGAAGGGCAGTTGGGTAAGCATGGCCGTGCCAGCCGACGGCAGCTACGGCATAAAGGCCGGCATCATGTACGGCTATCCTGTCACCTGTAGCAAAGGCCAGTGGAAGATCGTGAAGGGCCTGAAGGTCGATGCCTTCTCCCAGGAACGCATGCGCGCCACCGAGGCGGAACTGCGCGAGGAACGTGAGGGCGTGAAGGACCTCCTGCCTGGGGGCTGAGCCGCATCGGGACCGGCATAATCAGGGGGCCTTTCGGCCCCCTGCTCATCTATATAGGTAGAGGGGTGATATGGGACGGGTCGAAATCACGCTACCGCAAAGCTTCCCTTATGCCGTAGAACTCGCAGTACGGGTGGCGGACCTCAACTACGGCAACCACCTAGGCAACGATGCCGTGCTGGGCCTGCTACACGAGGCCCGGCGTAGCTATCTCCTGTCCCTGGGCACCGACGAGATCGGAGCCGATCAAGTGGGTTTCGTGGTGGCGGACGCCGCGGTCATCTACCGTGCCCAGGCCTTCTACGGCGATCTCTTGCGCATCGAAGTGGCATCCGGCGACTTCTCAAGCCGCAGTTGCGCCTTCTATTTCCGCGTTAGCAACGCGGCCGACGGCCGGGTGGTGGCTGAAGCGCGCACTGGCATGGTGTGCTTCGATTTCAAGGCGCAGAAGGCGGTGACCATCCCCGCCGGCCTACGCGCCCGGCTGCAGGCAGGAGTATAGTTTTCAGGCGGCGCAGGGTTCACGGCGCCTAAACCAACACTGGACGGATATCCCATGCTGAGCGCGCTCCTCTGGCTCCTCGTGTTCGTTGCCGGCAGCCTGGCGCTGGCCTACAACCGCGTGCCGCTGCTACTCACGAGCCTCGCGTACCTCTCGTTCCTGATCGTCTATAGCGTCGCGCATACCGGCCCTTATTGGCTACAGCTCGTCTTCTGGGTGGCGTTCTTCTCACTCGCCATCCCGCTCAACGTGCTCGCGATCCGCCGCCACTACATCTCGCGGCCCCTGCTCAACATGTTCCGCCAGATCATGCCGGAGATGTCCGAGACCGAGGCCGCCGCCCTCGAGGCCGGCACTGTGTGGTGGGACGGCGAGCTCTTCAGCGGTCACCCCAACTGGCAGCGGTTGCTCAACACTCCGGTGCCTGCCATCAGCGCCGAAGAGCAGGCCTTCCTCGACCATG
>DASUBN010000111.1:0-10075 GCA_035763245.1 Gammaproteobacteria bacterium
CAGGCGGGACGGGCTTCGCCGAGCGGTTTCACCACGCCCGTAAAACTCTGCCACCGACCTTCCGCGTTCACGTAAGTGCCGGAAGTCTCGCCATAGGCGGCGGCCGGCAGCAGCACGGAAGCGTACTGGCGCATGGCGTCGCTGACGTAGCTGGTGATGGCCACCACTTGCTTTGCGTCCTTGAGGGCCTTCAGCGCCTGGGCGCCGTCCCAGCAATCCAGTTCCGGCTCAGTGCCGAGCAATAGATAGGCACTGCGCGGCACTTCGAGCATGGCGCGGGCGTTGCGGCCCGGCTTGTCCAGGGCACGGCCGCCTACGTTGCGGTGGGGCACCGCACCCGCGAGCCAGGCACCGGCGCTGTTGGCGCCTTCCGAGAGATAACCGAGCTTGGCGCCCGTGGCTTCCGCCAAGGCGGCGGCGATGGCGCGGAGATCCGCATAGGCAGGATGACGCAGGGCGATATGACCCAGCAGCACCGCCTTGCGCTCGCCCTTCGCGAGCTGCTCGGCGATCTTGGTCTGCTCCGCATCCGGCTTCTGGGCGGCGACGAAATCCTTGAGATACGCCGGCACCGGCTTGCCAGTGGCCTTCAGTACCGCCGCGAGCGCAGCCGGCAATTCCTGGGCCGAAGCCAGAGCATAGGCAGCCACGGCATGCAGCGTCTCGTAGCGGCGCGGATTGAGGAACATGATCGCCCCACCCTTCAGCGCGGCCTTGCGCAGGCGGTGCGCCAGGAGCGGCACTTCCTTGCGGGGGTTGGAGCCGATCAGCAGCGCGGACTCGAGGGTTTCGAAGGCCTGCACGTCCTGCCCCAGCCAGGGGAACAGGGGTTCGGCCGCGTCGTCCCGGAAATCCGCCTGGCGCAGGCGCACGTCGATGTTGGGGATGCCGATGCCGCGAGCGAGCCTCTGCAGCAGGTAGAGTTCTTCGGCCGTGGCGCTGGGAGTGGCGAGCACACCCACCGCATCGCCGCCCTTCGCGAGGTTCTCGCGCAGTCCGTTTACGGCCGCCTCCAGCGCCGTCTCCCAGTCCGTCTCCTGCCACTTGCCGCCCTTCTTCACCATGGGCTTTAGCAGCCGGTCTTCGCTGTCGATGCCGGCATAGCTGAAGCGGTCGCGGTCCGAGAGCCACGTCTCGTTCAGGGCCTCGTTGATCTTGGGCACGGCGCGCATGTAGCGGCCGCGCAGCACGTGGGCGTAGACGTTGGAGCCCAGGCAGTCGTGGGGCGCCACGGTCTCCACCTGGGCCATCTCCCAGCCGCGGCCGCGGTTGCGGAAGGGCTTCGAGTTGAGGGCGCCCACCGGGCACAGGTCGATGATATTCCCGGAAAGCTCGTGGTTGACGGCCTTGCCGATGTAGGTGCCGATGCGCAGGTTCTCGCCGCGGCCGGTGCCGCCCATCTCCTGGATGCCGGCGATCTCCTGGCCGAAGCGCACGCAGCGGGTGCAGTGGATGCAGCGCGTCATGTCCGTGGACACGAGCGGACCGATGTCCTCGTCTTTCACCACGCGTTTCTGCTCAGTGTAGCGCGAGATGTCGCGGCCGTAGCCCATGGCCAGGTCCTGCAGCTCGCACTCGCCGCCCTGATCGCAGATCGGGCAGTCTAGCGGATGATTGATGAGCAGGAACTCCATGGTGGCGCGCTGTGCCGCGATGGCCCGCACGGAGCGGGTGAACACTTTCATGCCTTCCATCACCGGCGTGGCGCAGGCCGGCACCGGCTTGCCCACCTTCTCCTGCTCGACGAGGCACATGCGGCAGTTGGCCGCCACCGACAGCTTCTCGTGGTAGCAGAAGCGCGGGATGTAGGCACCCTCACGGTCTGCGACCTGGATGATCATCTCACCCTTGCGCGCCTTGGCCGGTTTGCCGTCGATCTCGATGTTGACCAGTTCGTCTGCCATGTTGCTTCCGCGTATCCGTCTCAGGCCGCGCGCTTGCGGGCGCCGGGGCCCACCAGGCAGCAGCCGTGGTCGATGTGGTACTGGAACTCGTCGCGGTAATGCTTGATGAAGCTCTGCACCGGCCAGGCGGCGGCATCGCCGAAGGCGCAGATGGTGTGGCCTTCGATCTTCTTGGAGACGTCCACCAACATGTCCAGGTCCTGCTGGCGGCCTTCGCCATCCTCGATGCGCTTGATGACGCGGTACATCCAGCCCGTGCCCTCGCGGCAGGGCGTGCACTGTCCGCAGGATTCCGAATAATAGAAGCGTGCGATGCGCTCCAGCATACGCACCATGCAGGTGGTCTCGTCCATCACTACCACCGCGCCGGAACCGAGCATCGAGCCGGCGTTCTTGAGCGAGTCGAAGTCCATGGTGCATCCCAGCATGAGCTCGGCAGGCAGCACCGGCGCGGAGGAACCGCCCGGGATCACCGCCTTGAGCTTGCGCCCCTGCCATACGCCGCCAGCGAGAGCCAGGAGTTCCTGGAACGGGATGCCGAGCGGCACCTCGAAATTGCCGGGCTTGGCCACATGACCGGAGACGGAGAAGATCTTAGTGCCGCCGTTGTTGGGCTTGCCAAGCTCGGCGAACCATTTACCGCCGTTCAGGATGATGCTCGGTGCAGAGGCAAAGGTCTCGGTGTTGTTAACCGTGGTCGGACGGCCGAAGGCGCCGAAGTTCGCCGGGAACGGCGGCTTGAAACGCGGCTGGCCCTTCTTGCCTTCCAGGGACTCGAGCAGCGCTGTCTCCTCGCCACAGATGTAGGCGCCGGCGCCCAGATGGTTATGGAGATCGAAGTCGATGCCGGAACCCAGGATGTTCTTGCCCAGCAGGCCTTCCTTATAGGCTTCCTGCAGCGCCTGCTCCACGCGGATGAACGGCTCATCCATGAACTCGCCGCGCAGATAGTTGTAGCCCGTCTTGCAGCGCATGGCATAACCGGCGATGGCCATGCCCTCCACCAGCGCGTGAGGATTGAAGCGCAGGATGTCGCGGTCCTTGCAGGTGCCGGGTTCGGATTCGTCGGAGTTGCACACTACGTAGGACGGACCAGTGGGGTTCTTCGGCATGAAGCTCCACTTCACACCGGTAGGGAAGCCTGCGCCACCGCGGCCACGCAGGCCGGAAGCCTTGATCTCCTCCACGATCTGCTCGGGGGTGATCTTCTCTTTGAGGACCTTGCGCCAGGCTTTGTAGCCGTCGACCTTGAGGTAGTTCTCGTAGGTCCACGGCTCCTTGAATTGCAGCGTGCGATAGCAGACCTGGTTGAGCTGCGTCATTTCAGTTTCTCCAGGATCTGGTCCACCTTCTCCGGCGTCAGGTTCTCGTGGTAGACGTGGTCCACCATCATCATGGGAGCGCCGGCGCAGGCCGCCAGGCACTCCTCCTCGCACTTGATGTAGAAACGCCCGTCCTTGGTACTCTCGCCGGTCTTGATGCCCAGCTTCTTTTCTATGTGATCCACGATGCCGTCGGCGCCGCGCAGCATGCAGGAGATGTTGGTGCACACCGAGATGCTGTGACGGCCTACGGGCTTGGTCTCGAACATGGAATAGAAACTCGCCACCTCGTAGACCTTGATGGGTTCGAGCTTGAGGTAGGCTGCCACCGCGTCCATGAGCGGCACCGTCAGGTAGCCGTTGTTCTCGTGTTGCACCTCGCGCAGGGCGGCGAATACGGCCGAACGCTGCCGGCCCTCCGGGTATTTCTTGATCCATTCGTCGACGACTTCGCAGGCGTGCTTGGACAGCAGGCCGTTTTTGGATGCGCTCTCGCTCATCAGCGGTCCACCTCTCCGAACACGATATCCTGGGTGCCGATGATGGCCACCAAGTCCGCCAGCATGTGGCCGCGCACCATCTCGTCAAGGGCGGAAAGATGTGCGAAGCCCGGCGCGCGGATCTTCACGCGGTAAGGCTTGTTGGCGCCGTCCGACACCATGTAAATTCCGAACTCGCCCTTGGGATGCTCTACCGCCGCGTAGCCTTCGCCCTCGGGTACGCAGTAGCCCTCGGTGAAGTACTTGAAGTGGTGGATCAGCGATTCCATGTCGGACTTCGCTTCCTCGCGGGTCGGTGGCGTGACCTTGTGGTTGTCCGGCATCACCGGGCCTGGATTCTTGCGCAGCCACTCCACGCACTGGGTGACGATGCGCGTGGACTGGCGCATCTCGGCGATGCGCACCAGATAGCGGTCGTAGCAGTCGCCGTTCACGCCTACCGGGATATCGAAGTCCACCTTGTCGTAGGCGGCATAAGGTTGCTTCTTTCGCAGGTCCCACTCCACACCCGAGCCGCGCAGCATGGGTCCGGTGAAGCCGAGCTGCAGCGCGCGCTCCGGCGTGACCACGCCTATGCCTACGGTGCGCTGCTTCCAGATACGGTTATCGGTGAGCAGGGTCTCATACTCATCCACGTGATCGGGAAAGCGCGCGGCGAAGTCGCCGATGAAGTCGAGCAGCGAGCCCTCGCGGTTCTTGTTGAGTTGCTTGCTCTGGGCCTTGCTGCGGAAGCGTGATTCCGCGTACTGCGGCATGTATTCCGGCAGATCGCGGTACACGCCGCCCGGGCGGTAATAGGTCGCGTGCATGCGCGCCCCCGACACCGCCTCATACATGTCCATGATGTCCTCGCGCTCGCGGAAGCAATAGAGGAAGACGGTCATGGCGCCGATATCGAGCCCGTGCGCACCCAGCCACAAGAGATGGTTGGTGATGCGGGTGAGCTCGTCGAACATGGTGCGGATGTACTGGGCGCGTAGCGGCGGCTCGAGCCCAAGGAGCTTCTCGATCACCATCACATAGGCGTGCTCGTTGCACATCATGGACACGTAGTCGAGACGGTCCATGTAACCGATGCTCTGGTTATAAGGCTTGCTCTCGGCCAGCTTCTCGGTGCCGCGGTGCAACAGGCCGATGTGCGGGTCCGCCTTGGTGATGATCTCGCCGTCCATCTCCAGCACCAGGCGCAGCACACCGTGGGCCGCGGGGTGCTGCGGCCCGAAGTTCATGGTGAAATTCTGGATCTCAGGCATTCTTGGACGCCTCCTTGAAGGCTTCCTCGTAGCGCGGGTCATGGCGGATGACGCGCGGCACCAGCGTGCGGGGCTCGATGCTCACCGGCTGGTAGACCACGCGCTGTTTCTCCGGATCGTAGCGGACCTCCACATTGCCGGAGAGCGGGAAATCCTTGCGGAATGGGTGGCCCACGAAGCCGTAGTCGGTGAGGATACGGCGCAGGTCCGGATGCCCGTCGAACAGGATACCGAACATGTCGAAGGCCTCACGCTCGAACCAGTTGGCGGACGCCCAGATGCCCGTCAGGGACGGCACCACCGGCGGCTCGCCGCTGCAGAAGGTCTTGAGGCGCAGCCGCTCGTTGCGGCTCACGGAAAGCAGGTGGTAGACCACCGCGTAACGTCGCTCCATGTGTCCCGCCTCGTGGGGCTGAAGGCGCCTCACGCCGCGGCTGAAACCGGTGCGGGTCGCGTTCTCGGTGCGCCACTCAGCCTCGCCGTAGGCGAGGTGGTCCACAGCGCAGACATCGATAAGCTGCTCGAACCTGAGCGCCTTCTCGTCGCGCAGAGCGCGACAGGTCTCCAGGAGCTTGTCCGACTCCACCTCGTAGGTGAGCTCAGCCACGATGGACGGCACACGCTTGAGCGCGTCCTTGAAGCGCGCTTCCACCTGCTCGGCCAGCTTGTCCGGTGCTGCTGTCATGTGCGTCTCGTCAGCGGGCTATGGTGTTGGTGCGGCGGATCTTCTTCTGCAGCTGGATGATGCCGTAGAGCAGCTGCTCGGCGCTGGGCGGGCAGCCCGGCACGTACACGTCGACGGGCACGATGCGATCGCAGCCGCGCACCACTGCATAGGAATAATGGTAGTAACCGCCGCCGTTGGCGCAGGAACCCATTGAGATCACCCAGCGCGGCTCGGCCATCTGGTCGTAGACCTTGCGCAACGCCGGTGCCATCTTGTTCACCAGCGTGCCGGCCACGATCATCACGTCGGACTGACGCGGGCTGGGGCGAAAGATGACACCGAAGCGGTCAAGATCGTAGCGGGCCGCACCGGCGTGCATCATCTCGACCGCGCAGCAGGCCAGTCCAAAGGTCATGGGCCAGAGTGAGCCGGTGCGCGCCCAGTTCACCAGTGCGTCCACGCGCGCGGTGACGAAGCCCTTCTGCTGCACGCCTTCCATCACTCCCATTCGAGGGCTCCCTTCTTCCACTCATATATGAAGCCGACCACCAGGATGGCGAGGAACAGCAGCATGGCGAGGAAACCGAACATGCCGATGCCATGCAGTGATACCGCCCAGGGGAAGAGGAAGGCGATCTCGAGGTCGAAGATTATGAACAGGATGGCGACGAGGTAGTAGCGCACGTCGAACTTCATGCGCGTGTCCTCGAAGGGCTCAAAGCCGCACTCGTAGGGAGACTGCTTCTCGGCGTCCGGACGGCGCGAACCGAGGAAGGTGCTGGCCACGAAACCCGCACCGAGCAGCACGCAGCCGAACAGCAGACCGCCGATGAGGAAGATCAGGATCGGGACGTAGTTCGCGAGCATGCGCTCCTTCCTGCGGGGGACGGCGGCGCCCCTTTGGCGGCCGCTCGCCGGGCTTTCAACGGCCCGGCCGGTGCGATTCTGGTGCCGACGAGAGGACTCGAACCTCCACGGATTGCTCCACTACCACCTCAAAGTAGCGTGTCTACCAATTCCACCACGTCGGCAAGTCGTTCATGCGGCCTGCCGATAAGCGGGCAGCAGCAAAGACGTACAATTTTAACGTATCGGCCCCGCAAAAAGCGATGCCGGAGGTGCGGGATCAGTGCTTGACAGACGTCCCTGCGGCAGGTGCCGTGACAGGCGCGGCCTTGGTGGACGGCGTCGCGGCCTGCTGTTGCGCGGGCTGGCCCGTCTGCATCACCACGCTCTGGGTCGCGGGGGCCGAGTGGCGCGCGAGGTAGGCCATACCGAGCGCCAGCGCGAAGAAGATCGCGGCGAGGATGCCGGTGGTGCGACTCAGGAAGTTGGCGGAGCCCGCAGCGCCGAACACGGTGCCGGAGGCACCGCTGCCGAAGGCGGCGCCGGCATCGGCGCCCTTGCCCTGTTGCAGGAGGATGAGGCCGATGAGCAGGACGGCCACGATGACCAGCAGGGCGACCAGGATGTTGTACAGCATGTGAGGATGACTCGAAGGATTATTGAAATTACGTATCAGACCCTGGCAGCGGCGCAGATGGCGAGGAACTCACCCGCATCCAGCGACGCTCCGCCCACCAAGCCTCCGTCGATGTCCGGCATGCGGAACAGCTCGGCAGCGTTGGCGGCCTTGACGCTGCCGCCGTATAGCAGGCGTACGTCGCCGGCTATTTTAGCATCCTGGGCCGCGAGCATGCGGCGGATCAAGGCGTGCACTTCCTGCGCCTGATCAGACTTCGCGGTGCGGCCGGTCCCGATGGCCCACACGGGCTCATAGGCAATCACCGCCTTGCCGAAGGCCGCGATGCCGGCGGCATCCAGCACCGCCTTGAGCTGGCGCGAGACCACCGCCGAGGTCTCCCCCGCTTCCCGCTCCGCCAGGGTCTCGCCCACGCAGAGGATGGGGCTGATACCCGCCTTCTGGGCGGCCATGAACTTGCGCGCCACCAGGGCGTCGTTCTCGACGTAGAGGGCTCGGCGCTCGGAATGGCCGACGATCACGTAGCGGCAGTCGAAGTCCTTGAGCATGGGACCCGAGACCTCGCCGGTGTAGGCACCGTTGTCCTCTGCGCAGAGATCTTGGGCGCCCAGGCTCACGCCGCTGTCCTTCAGGGCTCGGGCCAGGTCGGCGAGGTAGACGAAAGGAGGACAGAGCAGCACTTCGGCGGCGCTGCCGGCCTCCGTGCCCTGAGCCACGGCATTGGCGAGGCGCAGGGCGCCGTCACGGTTGCCGTTCATCTTCCAGTTGCCCGCCACCAGCGGCTGACGCATGTATTGAGTATCCCGGGGTACCCGGCTCGAGAGCCGGAAAATGCGGCGCGGAGCTTACTTGAGGGGCTTCAGGTAATCAAATCCCCGCGGCAGCCCGCACCGCGGCGGCGATGTCCTCGGCCAGGCCCGCCACCGCGGCAGCCTCCTCCCCCTCCACCATCACCCGCACCACGGGCTCGGTGCCGGAGGGCCGGAGCAGCACCCGGCCGCGGCCTGCGAGCTTGTGCTCCACGTCGGCCACCGCTTTCTTAACCCCCTCCCCCCCCAAATCCACCCGGGACGGGGTCTTCACGTTCACCAGCACCTGGGGGTATTTGCGCATGGGGGCACGGGCATCCGCCAGGGTCTTGCCGGAGACATGCAGCGCCTGCAGCACCTGGAGCGCGGCGATGATGCCATCGCCGGTGGTGGCCCGGTCCAGGCAGATGATGTGGCCGGAGTTCTCACCGCCCAGGGTGCCGCCGGACTGCTCCAGCATGGCGAGCACGTAACGATCGCCCACCGCGGCCCGTTGGAAGGAGATGCCGGCTTGGCCCAAGGCCTGCTCCAGACCCAGGTTACTCATCTGAGTACCCACCACGGGACCCTGCAATCCGCCATCCGTCTTGCGGGACATGGCGATGATGTAGAGCAGCTCGTCGCCATCCACGAGCTCGCCCTTATGGTCCACCATGAGCACCCGGTCACCATCGCCGTCGAAGGCGATGCCGAAATCGGCGTTCAGTTCCAGCACCTTCTGGCGCAGGGCCGCGGGATGAGTGGAGCCGCATTGTTCATTGATGTTGAGACCGTCGGGGTTCACCCCGATGCAGGTGACCTTGGCACCCATGTCGTCGAACACCGCCGGGGCCACCTTGTAAGTGGCGCCGTGGGCGCAATCCAGCACTACCTTGAGACCCGCGAGCTTGAGGCCATAGGGCACGGACGACTTGCAGAATTCCACGTAGCGGCCGGCAGCATCCACGATGCGCTTGGCGTTGCCTAGCTGGCCGGACTCCACCGTCTGGAAGGGCTGGTCGAGCTCGGTCTCGATCTCGGCTTCTACCGCGTCCGGCAGCTTACGGCCGTCCGCGGAAAAGAACTTGATGCCGTTGTCGTAATAGGGATTGTGGGAGGCGCTGATCACCACGCCCGCTTCCGCGCGCAGGGTGCGGGTGAGATAGGCGATGGCCGGCGTCGGCATGGGACCGAGCAGGCGCGTATTCACACCCGCAGCCGAGAGCCCCGCCTCCAGGGCCGACTCGAACATATAACCGGAGATACGGGTGTCCTTGCCCACGAGCACAGTGCTCTCGCCGCTGCGCGCCAGCACCCGGCCTGCGGCGCGTCCCAGACGCAGCACGAACTCGGCATTCATGTGGGCGCTGCCCACCTTGCCGCGCACACCATCGGTGCCGAAATACTTCCTGCTCATGACGCAGATTCTAGCATTCAGCCGCGTATGGCCCATGCGATCTTCAGGGCGTCATCCGTCGGTGCGACGTCATGGACGCGCACAATGTGGGCACCGTTCAGCACGGCTGCTGTGGCCGCCGCCAGGCTGGCGTAGAGGCGCTGTTCCACGGGCTTGCCACCCAGGAGCGCACCCAGCAGGGATTTGCGCGACAGGCCAACTACCACCGGGTATCCCAGGGACACCAGCTCAGGTAAGCCCCTCAACAGCACGAGGTTATGCTCGCGCGTCTTGCCGAAACCGAAACCGGGATCCAACAGGATCCGGTCCTCGGCAATGCCAGCGGCGAGACAGGCTTGTGCTCGTCCCAGCAGGAACTCCTTCACTTCCCTGAGCACATCCTTGTACTGCGGGTCCCGCTGCATGCTGCGGGGCTCGCCCTGCATGTGCATGAGACAGACTGCCGCACCGGATTCCGCCGCCGCCTCAAGGGCGCCCGGCTGACGCAGGGCGTACACATCATTGATCAGTACCGCGCCCGCCTTGGCCGCGGCGCGCATCACCTCCGGTTTCGAAGTGTCCACCGAGACCCTCGCACCAGGCTCGCCGGCAAGCCGCTCGATGAGCGGCAGTACCCGCGCGAGTTCCTCCTCCGCCGGCACCGGCGCCGCGCCGGGACGCGTCGATTCGCCGCCCACATCCAGGAAATCCGCGCCTTCCTGCAGCATGCGGCGGGCATGGGCAAGCGCCGTGTCGAGGTCC
>DASUBN010000112.1:0-4940 GCA_035763245.1 Gammaproteobacteria bacterium
CCAGTGAAGAAATTGGGCGCCTTCTCGCAGGCGCCAAGACCATCGCCGTAGTAGGGCTCTCACCCCGACCGGACCGGCCGAGCCACGGCGTGGCCGCCGCCATGCAACGTTTCGGCTACCGCATCCTGCCGGTGCACCCGGCGCTGGAAGCGGTCCTGGGCGAGAAGGCCTACCCCGACCTGGATCACCTGCCGGGACCCGTGGACATCGTGGACGTGTTCCGCGCTCCGGAACACGTGGACGCCATCGTAGACCAATGCATCGTCCACAAGCTGCCGGCCCTGTGGCTGCAAGAAGGGGTGGTGAACGAGGCGGCCGCCGAGCGGGCCCGCCAAGCCGGGATCACCGTGGTCATGGACCGCTGCATCTATAAAGACTATCTCCTCCATCAGCACTGAAAGAGCGACGCGACCCTTGAAACTCAGATTCGCCAAGATGCACGGCCTCGGTAACGACTTCGTGGTGTTGGATGCCCTCGACGCCGCCGTGAAACTCGACGAGCCCCGGGTGCGGGAACTCGCGGACCGGCGCACCGGCATCGGCTTCGACCAGCTGCTGTTGCTTGAGGCGCCCAAGGCAGGCCAGCTCCACGCCAATTACCGCATCTTCAACGCCGATGGCGGCGAGGTGGAGCAGTGCGGCAACGGTGTGCGCTGCGTGGCCCGTTATCTCGCGAATCGCGGCGTGGTGAAGAACGGCGAAGTCCGGCTCGGCACCATCGCCGGTCCCGTGCAGGCGGAACTCACCACCGATGGCCTGGTGCGCGCCAACATGGGCATGCCACGGCTCGAGCCCGCCGAGATTCCTTTCACCGCCGCGGCCCGCGCCATGGTCTACGAACTCGACGTGGACGGCCGCGGCGTGGAGATCGGCGCGGTCTCCATGGGCAATCCACATGCCATCCTGGACGTGCCCGACGTCGCTACCGCACCGGTGGCGGAGCTCGGCCCGCGTATCGAGCACCACCCCCGGTTTCCCAAGCGCGCCAACGTAGGCTTCGCTTCCTGGCAGGACCGCAAGACGATGCGCCTCAGGGTCTGGGAGCGTGGCACCGGCGAGACCCTGGCCTGCGGCACCGGCGCTTGCGCCGCCGTGGTCTGGGGCCGGCTCCTCGGCTGGCTGGACGAGAGTGTGACCGTGGAACTCCGGGGCGGCCGGCTGGTGGTAAGCTGGCGCGGTGAGGGAGAACCGGTGTGGATGACCGGTCCCGCCGTCACCGTCTACGAGGGGCAGGTGGAACTATGAGTATCGAGCACAAGACGAAGGGCGAGACTGCGCTGCCTGACGACAGTGTGGTGGATTACCTGCTCAGTCACCCCGAGTTCTTCGAAGCTCACGCCGAACTCCTTTCCAAGCTCAAGGTCCCACATCCTACCGGCTCCGCCGTTTCGCTCATTGAGCGCCAGGTGGAAGTGCTGCGTCAGCAGCACCGCCAGCTGGAACGCAAGCTCGTGGATCTCATCGAGGTCGCCCGCGCCAACGACGCCCTGATCGAGCGCATCCACCGTCTCGCGCTCGCGCTCCTGGAAGGGGCGAGCCTGCCCGACCGGCTCTATGCACTGCAGGAGGAATTGCGCGAGCGCTTCGGCGCCGACGAGGTAAGCATGTTCTTGCTGCACGCGGGTCCGCAGAATGCCGACGCGGGTCCGGCCCGCTGGCTAGCATCCGACGACTCCGGACTCGACCAGTTCCGCGAACTCCTCAAGTCCGGCAAACCCCACGTGGGCCGGCTGCGCCCGCCGCAGCTCGAGTTCCTATTCGGCGACCAGGCGGAACGCATCGCCTCCGCCGCCCTAGTGCCGTTGGGAGACAAGGGTAGCCTGGGCCTCCTCGCCGTGGGCAGTCACGACCTGGAGCGTTTCAGCCCCACCCTCGGCACCGCCTTCCTCACGCGTATCAGCGAGCTCGTCAGCGCCGCCCTGCGCCCGCTCATGCCGAAATGAGCGGCACGCTGCAAGACTGGACCCAGCGTTTCACCGCCCACCTCACCCAGCGCAACCTCTCTCCCCACACCAAAGAGAATTACGCCCGCGACCTCAAGTCGCTGGAAATCTATTGTGGGAAGCAAGGCATCAATGACTGGGGCGTGCTCGATGTGCATCACATCCGTGCCTTCGTCTCGGCGCGCCATCGCCAGGGACTCGCACCCAAGAGCATCCAACGGCTGCTGGCCTCCGTCCGTTCCTTCTATGAGTTCCTGCAGGAGGAGGGGGTGGCCCGCATTAATCCCGCCGAAGGCGTGCGTGCCCCCAAGGCGGCGAAGCGTCTGCCGGATACGCTGGATGCGGACCAGATGGCGCGGCTTCTGGAGATCGAGGGGGACGAACCTGAGACGGTGCGGGACCGGGCCATCATGGAGCTCCTCTACTCCTCAGGCCTTCGACTCGCGGAATTGCTGGCAGTCGCCTTGAGCGATCTGGACCTGCACCAGGGGTTGGTGACCGTGACCGGCAAGGGCAACAAGACCCGCATCGTACCCGTGGGCGGCGCGGCCCTGAAAGCCATCGCTGCCTGGCTCAAGGTGCGCGTACAGCTCGCGAAGCCGGAGGACCAGTTCTTGTTCGTGGGCCCCAAGGGTGGACCACTCTCGCGCCGCAGCCTGCAGCTCAGGCTCAAGCGGTGGGGCATCCTGCAGGGCGTGCGACAGGGCGTGTATCCGCACCTCTTCCGCCATTCCTTCGCGAGTCACGTGCTGGAATCCAGCGGCGATCTGCGCGCGGTGCAGGAGCTCCTGGGACACGCCAACATCAGCACCACCCAGATCTACACCCATCTCGACTTCCAGCACCTGGCCAAGACCTACGACGCGGCCCATCCGCGCGCCAGGAAAAAGAAAGACACGGGCTGATAAAATCAGCCCATGAACCCGGTTCCCCGCCCCATCGAGATCCGCTTGCGCAAGTCCGCGGGCGTCGTGGCCGTCACTTTCGACAGCGGCGAGCACTTTGAACTTCCCTTCGAGTACCTGCGGGTGTTCTCCCCCTCAGCCGAGGTACGCGGACATGGCACCGAGATCCTGCAGATCGGCAAGGAGCAGGTGAAAGTGACAGGGGTGGAGCCTGTGGGCAATTATGCCGTGCGCCTCAAGTTCGACGACGGCCACGATACCGGCCTCTATTCATGGCCGGTGCTGCATGAACTCGGCAAGAACCAGCAAGAGAACTGGGAACGCTACCTGAGACGTCTCAAGGAAGCAGGTTACCAGCGCAAAAACTGACGGACGCCGCCGCGGTACCCGCGGCGGCGTATTAACCCTCAGTTTCCCGTACCTGCCGGTACGATATCCTGGACCGCATCCCGGATGCGATCCTGCAGGTCGCTGATCATGCCGTGGGCATGATGGGCGATGACGTGCTTGACGGGGTTGTAGTCCAGTCCGTGGCTGTCTTTGTAGTCCACGCTGTACTCGGTGGCGCTATAGGTGATGTCCACGCTCAGAGTCCAGGCGTTGTCGTCATCCCGGCGCGTCGCGACGATGTGCCCCGGCGCCACCAGCTCCGGTTTCCATTCCTCCATGAGCGCCGCCATGCGTATGGCATGCTCCATGTCGTCCATGGAGAGCTTCTTACCGTCCTCGCGCTGTACCGGCTGGTGATCGACATTCACCACAGGGAGTGGGGCGCAAGCTATCAACAGGGCTCCGGCGAACAATGAAAGCATCAACCCCAAGCGTCTCTTCACGGCTCATCTCCTTCGTATGTAGCGATTTCCAGATCTGATGCGGCCAAAACGGCGCAGCCGCCCCTTGTAGCTGCATATTGTTCGACCGGTGCAAATGGGGGTCAAGCAGTGTCGCCGTACCCTCAATCCTGGCGCTGGATCACCCAGGCAACGGAGAAACCGAAGCTCAGGCCGTCGCGGCGCCCCACCAGCGGACTCACCTCGAATACCGCGTGGTCCAAGTTGGTATAGTTGATAAAGGCGCCATAGACAAGCTCACCCCGGTGCAAGCTGAAGCCTACCTCGGTCCGGTAACCCGCGTAGCCCCCCGGCGGTGTGTAGGCCGGGCGCGTCGCGGTAGCATATTGGGAGGCCACGCCGTAGTAGTAGCGCGCGTAATCCCGGTCCTCGTAGATCACCGCCAGGTTCGCATCCCATTCCAGCCGGTCATCCGCGTCGAAGAGATCGTGATCGAGCTCGAGGCGCGGTGCGAACACGTTGCCGCGATGGGTCAGGGTCAGGCCTTCAGCTGTCACAGCCGCGCGCACCGGCAGCACCAGGTCGAACTCCGTCTCCCCTGCATCGTCCTGCCAAGCGTTGTAGCGCAGCGCTGGTCCTGCCTCCCCGAGCCAACCGAGGTCCGGCATGCCTAGGCGCTCCCGGGTGCGATCCGACTCCACCTGAGGCTGACCACTGAAATCCACGTCCAGGGACCAGTGGCTTCCGGTGAACACGATGCCGCGCACCCGGTTGTTGTTCACCCTCAGATGCTCGTGATACAGCACCACGTAGGGAAATGGGAGAGTGAGGCTGCGGGTCTCGATGGCGCCTGGGTAGTCCGGGAACCGCACCGAACCCACTCCCACGCCGAGGCGGAAGCGGAACGGGTCGTCCGCGTTTGAAGCTGTCGCCGCGTCGTCCGCCCATCCTGCGGCGGGGAACAGCATCAGGAACAGTATGATCAATACGGCGCGGCGCTGATACGGCATCACAGCTGGATGCATTCGGTGGGCACGCTTACCGTTACGTCCGCGCCGTAATCCACGTCCGCGCGCCCGAAGCCGAAGAGCCGCAGGAAATCCTGCTTGTAACCGGCATAGTCGGTGAGTTCGAACAGGTTCGCATCGCTCACCTGCGGCCAGAGTTCCCTGCAGGCGGCTTGAACATCCGCGCGCAACTCCCGGTCGTCGAGCCTAACTCGGCCTTCGGCATCCAGAGCGGGAGCGGGGCCTTGCGGATAGAGGTGCTCTCGAAACAAGCGGTTCATCTGTTCGATGGCG
>DASUBN010000113.1:0-3073 GCA_035763245.1 Gammaproteobacteria bacterium
CGACGTGACTTCCCCCGAGAAGGCCAGGGCGGTGCTGGATGCCACCGGCGCCGACGCCATCATGGTGGGCCGCGCCGCCCAGGGCCGACCCTGGATCTTCCGGGAGACCGACCATCATCTCGAGACCGGCGGCCTGCTGCCGGCACCCTCCGCGGCGGAAGTCGCTGAGATCATGCTGGGCCACTTGGACAACCTGTACTCGTTCTACGGCGAGTTCAGCGGCGTGCGCGTGGCCCGCAAGCACATCACCTGGTACTTGAAGACCCTGCCGGGGGCAGGCGCCTTCCGCGACCGGGTGGTGCGCGTCGAGACCGCCAGAGAACAACAACAGCTGATCCGCGGCTACTTCGCGGACCAGGACATCACGGAGTTGGCAGCATGAGCAACCGGACCGGGGCCCAGCGGGTGTTGGAAGTGGTGGAGAGCGGAAGCCAGCACGGTGTGCCGGCCGCGGGCGGGCATTCTCTGCGCGAGCACGCGGAGAAGACCCTGCGCCGCTATTTCACCGACCTGAACGGCCACGACCCGGCGGAGCTCTACGACATGGTGCTGGGGGAGATCGAGCAGCCGCTGCTCAAGACCCTCATGGAGTACACCCGCGGGAACCAGTCAAGGGCGGCCTCTATTTTGGGTTTGAACAGAAGTACGCTGCGCAAGAAATTGCGCAAGTACAAGATCAATTCCTGAGTCTCATGGGCCTGCGGCCCTTAAAGGCCGCAGGTCTCATCTCTCGGTGGCGAGTCCTTCGCCACCTCTGTAAAATCAGCGCCCCTTAAGCCTCCTGCGCCTCCTGGGATTCGACCGATGCGGCCAGCCAAGCGCGCACTCTTCAGTGTCTCCGACAAGAACGGCGTGCTGGACTTCGCCCGCGCCCTCGCCGAACTCGGCGTGGAACTCCTCTCCACCGGCGGCACCGCCAAGTTGCTGCGCGATGCGGGCCTCAAGGTGCGGGACGTGTCCGAATACACGGGTTTCCCGGAGATGATGGACGGGCGGGTGAAGACCCTGCATCCCAGGGTGCACGGCGGCCTGCTCGGCCGGCGCGGTGTGGATGACGCGATCATGAGCGAGCACGGCATCGAACCCATCGACATCCTGGTGGTGAACCTCTATCCCTTCGAACAGACCGTGGCCAAACCCGGCTGCACGTTCGAGCAGGCCATCGAGAACATCGACATCGGCGGCCCGGCCATGCTGCGCGGCGCCGCCAAGAACCACGCGGCGGTGGCGGTGGTGGTGGACAGCGCGGACTACGGCCGGGTGCTGGCGGACATGCGGGCCAACGGCGGGGCCGTGAGCGATGCGCTCCGGGCCGAGCTCGCCGCCAAGACCTACGCCCATACCGCCGCCTACGACGGCGCCATCGCCAATTACCTCACGGCCCGGGGCTCCGAGGGCCGCTTCCCCGGCAGGTATACCGCCCAGTTCACGAAGCTCTATGACCTGCGCTACGGGGAGAACCCCCACCAGCAGGCGGCCTTCTACGCCGAGCGGCATCCGGCGCCGGGCAGTCTCGCGGGGGCGAAGCTCCTGCAAGGCAAAGAGCTCTCCTACAACAACATCGCGGATGCGGACGCGGCGCTCGCCTGCGTGCGCGCTTTCGACACCGGCGCCTGCGTGATCGTGAAGCACGCCAACCCCTGCGGCGTGGCGCTGGGGGCGACGCCTCTCGAAGCCTACGAGCGCGCTTATAGCGTGGACAAGGATTCCGCCTTCGGCGGCATCATCGCTTTCAACCGGGCCCTGGACGCGGTCACGGCCCAGAAGATCCTCGCCAACCAGTTCGTGGAAGTGATCGTGGCGCCGGAGATGGGCGCGGAGGTGCTGAAGGTGCTCGCCGCCAAGCCCAACGTGCGCGCGCTGGTGACGGGCCCCTTGGGCGCGCAGCCCGCGGGCCTGGATTACAAGAAGGTGAGCGGCGGCCTCCTGGTGCAGGACGCGGACACGGGAGCGGTCGCTGAGAGCGATCTCAAGTGCGTCACCCAGAAGGCTCCCACGAGGGAGCAGCTCACGGACCTCGCCTTCGCCTGGCGGGTGGTGAAGTACGTGAAGTCCAACGCCATCGTCTATGCCAAGGCTGGCCTCACGGTGGGCATCGGCGCCGGGCAGCCGAGCCGGGTGATGAGCGCACGCGTCGCCGCCATCAAGGCCGGCGAGGCCGGGTTCGAGGTGAAGGGCTCGGTGATGGCCTCCGACGCCTTCCTGCCCTTCCGGGACAGCGTGGACGCGGCCGCCGCGGCCGGCATCGGCGCCATCATCCAGCCGGGCGGCTCGGTGCGGGACAAGGAAGTCATCGCGGCGGCCGATGAGCATAATATCGCCATGGTATTCACCGGCATGCGCCATTTCCGCCATTGAAGTCGGCTGCAAGCGGATATGAATAAAGTCACTGCAGCGAACATGAAGGTACTCGTCATCGGCGGCGGCGGCCGCGAGCATGCGCTGGCCTGGAAGCTCGCTCAGTCCGAGCGGGTGGAGAAGGTCTATGTGGCGCCGGGCAACGCCGGCACTGCCCGCGAGGCGAAGTGCGAGAACGTGCGCATCAAGGCCGACGACCTGCGCGGTCTCCTGGACTTCGCGCTCGGCCAGGGCGTGGGCTTGACGGTGGTGGGCCCGGAGACGCCGCTGGTGCTCGGGGTGGTGGACGTGTTCACCCAGGCGGGCCTGAAGTGCTTCGGAGCCACCCGCATGGCGGCGCGCCTCGAGGGCTCCAAGGTCTTCAGCAAGGACTTCCTGAAGCGCCACCACATCCCCACCGCCGAATACCAGAGCTTCACGGACGTGGACCAGGCGCTCGCCTACCTGCGCGACTTCGGCGCGCCCATCGTGGTGAAGGCCGACGGCCTGGCCGCGGGCAAGGGCGTGGTGGTCGCTGAAACTTTGCAACAAGCAGAAGCCGCCGTGCGCGATATGCTCTCCGGCAACGCCTTCGGCGACGCGGGCCACCGGGTGGTGATCGAGGAGTTCCTGCAGGGAGAGGAGGCGAGCTTCATCGTGATGGCGGACGGCGAGCATGCCCTGCCGCTCGCCACTTCCCAGGACCACAAGCGGGTGGGCGACGGCGACACCGGTC
>DASUBN010000114.1:0-4811 GCA_035763245.1 Gammaproteobacteria bacterium
ATCAAGCTGGTGTTGATGGGCGCGGCGGGCCAGGGGTTCTTGGCAACCGGCCCCTGCAATACCAAATCCAAATCGAAGTGCAGGTAGGGGCCCGTGGTGCTGAGCTTGGCGTCGCCATAGGCAGCGGTAGGCTGCGCGGGCGCGCCAGCGGTGACGGCGGCGGGTGCCGCGACGTGAGTGCTGGCGCCGGGCAACGCCGGGGGCGGCACGCCGATGCGGACCGCTGGCGCGGTGGCCCGGTCCAGGGCCGGCTGTACCCAGGTCACATGGAGCAACGGCTGATAGTCGTGGGAACGCTTCAGGCGCGCCCATTCGTCATCCATCTGCTCGCCCACCGGCGAGAGTTGCTGATAGGGGATCGGGGTTCCCAGTGAATCAGCTGGATTGAGGGCCAGGGCGCCTTTCCAATCCGGCGTGCCGGGATCCGTGGGCCAGCTCTCGTCGCTGCCCGCCGCAGGATCAAGCGAGCGGAACACGATCACTTCCACGTCGTACCAATTGGGTGCCGGCGTCTGGGCGGCGGGAGCGGGAGGCGCCGCGGTTCCGGCCACGGGGGCTGAAGCCAGGAGCAGGGTGGCGACGAGGGCGATGGTGATCTTCACGTGAGCACTCCGACGTATCCGGTTTTCAGGCGACCGCCTTATCGAGGCGGTCCAGCAGCGTCTCCACGGCGGAGAGGCGGGTCTGGCGGTCTTCCAGGTCCATGATGAAGCGCAGCCGGTCCTGCCCGTCCAGTTTATAGGTTTTCGGCTGCTGCTGGATGAGCCTGATCACCGTCAGGGGCTCCACCGGTGTCTCGGTGCCGAACTGGACGCGCCCTCCCGCGGGACCCGCCTCGATCTTGCGTATCCCCAGCGGCACCGCCTTGAGCTTGAGCTCGGCGATGCGGAACAGGTTCTTGGCCTGGGGCGGCAGCAGGCCGAAGCGGTCGATCATCTCCACCTGCATGTCGTCCAGCTCCGCCTGGGTCTTGCAGCTCGCCATGCGCTTGTAGAGCGTGAGCCTGAGGTGCACGTCCGGCATGTAGTCCGTGGGCAACAGCGCGGGGATGTGCAGGTCGATCTCCGGGCCATGGTCCAGCGGCGCGTCCAGGTCCACCTGCTTGCCGGACTTGAGGGCTTTCACCGCCCGCTCGAGCAGCTCCGAGTAGAGGGAGAAGCCCACTTCCTGGATCTGGCCGCTCTGCTCATCTCCCAACAATTCGCCGGCACCGCGGATCTCCAGATCGTGGGTGGCGAGGGTGAAGCCCGCTCCCAGCTCCTCGAGGGACTCGATGGCCTCCAGGCGCTTCAGGGCGTCGGCGGTCATGAGGTTGCGGGGCGGGATCACGAGATAGGCGTAAGCCCGGTGGTGGGAGCGTCCCACCCGGCCGCGCAGCTGGTGCAGCTGCGCCAGGCCGAACTTGTCGGCCCGGTCGATGACGATGGTATTGGCGGTCGGCACGTCAATCCCGCTTTCGATGATCGTGGTGCACACCAGGACGTTGAAGCGGCGGTGGTAGAAGTCCAGCATCACCTGCTCCAGGTCCCGCTCACGCATCTGGCCGTGGGCCACCCGGATCTGGGCGCCGGGCACGAGCTTGGTCACCTCCGCAGCGCGCTTCTCGATGTCGTCTACGCTGTTGTGCACGAAGTAGACCTGGCCGCCGCGCTTGATCTCGCGGAAACACGCCTCCTGGATGAGGCCATCCTGCCACTCGCTCACGAAGGTCTTCACCGCGAGCCGCTCCTCCGGGGGCGTGGCGATGATGGACAGATCCCGCAGGCCGGCCAGCGCCATGTTCAAGGTGCGGGGGATGGGCGTGGCGGTGAGGGTAAGCACATCCACTTCCGCCCGGAGCTTCTTCAGTTGTTCCTTGTGGTTGACGCCGAAGCGGTGCTCCTCATCCACGATCACGAGGCCGAGGTCCTTGAAGCGGATCTCCGGCTTCAGCAGCGCATGGGTGCCGATGACGATCTCCACCTTGCCCTCAGCGATGGATTTGAGGGCATCCCGCTGCTGTTTACCGGAGCTGAAGCGGGAGAGCACGTCGATGCGCACCGGCAGATCCGCGAAGCGGTCCTGGAAGGTCTGGGCGTGCTGCTGGGCGAGCAGGGTGGTGGGTACCAGCACCGCCACTTGCTTGCCGCCCTGCACCGCCACGAAGGCGGCCCTGAGCGCCACCTCGGTCTTGCCGAAGCCCACATCGCCGCAGACCACCCGGTCCATGGGCTGGCCGCGGGTCATGTCCGCCACCACGCCTTCGATTGCCTTGAGCTGGTCCGGGGTCTCGTCGAAGGGGAAGCCCTCGGCGAAGGCCTGGTAATCCACGCCGTCGAGCTTGAAGGCGTGGCCCCGGCGGGCGGCGCGGCGTGCGTAGAGATCCAGGAGTTCCGCCGCCACGTCCCGCACCTGCTCCGCGGCGCGGCGGCGTGCCTTCTCCCAATCGCCGCTGCCGAGCTTGTGCAGGGGCGCGTGCTCCGGCGCGCTGCCGCTGTAGCGGCTGATGAGGTGCAGAGATGAGACGGGTACGTAGAGCTTCGCTCCCTCGGCGTACTCCAGCCGCAGGAACTCGGTCTCGAATCCGCCCACGTCCAGGGTCTCCAGGCCAAGGTAACGGCCTACACCGTGTTGCTCGTGGACCACCGGCGCGCCGGGTGCGAGATCCGTGAGGTCCCGGATGATGGCTTCAGGGTCGCGGCGGGTGACGCGCCGGCTCGTCTGCCGGGCCCGCTCCCCGAAGAGCTGCTCTTCCGTGAGCACCAGCAACCGGGCCTCCGGCAGGTTAAGCCCTCGCTCCAGAGGGGTCACGCAGATGGCGAGGCGCTCCTGGCCGGTGAGAAACTCGCTCCAGCTCCGCACCGGAGCCGGTTTTAAGTCGCGCTTGGCCAGGAGTTCGCTGACGTACTCACGCCGGCCGGTGGATTCCGCCGCGAACAGCACCCGACCCGGGTGGTCTTTCAGGAAAGCCAGCAACTTCTCCGCGGGTTCCGGGGCGCGGCTGTCGATGCGTAGGGAAGGCAGAGCCGCGGTGGCGAAGTTGAGCGCCGGTCTTTCCGGATACTCGAAGACCTGCAGCAGGATGCGCGGATGCCGGGCTGTGGTTTCCGTCACCGTCCGGGGTGTGAGCCACACTTCCTCCGGTTCGAGCAGCGGCCGCTCGATGTCGTGACGTCTTTGCTCGTAGCGCTCGCGGATCTGGTCCCAGGCCTGGGCGAGGGCATTGCCGGTGTCGTCCACCTCCACGACGACACTGCCTTCCGGCAGGTAGTCGAAGAAGTTCGCGGTCTTGTCGAAGAACAGGGGCAGGTAGTACTCGACGCCGCCGCCGGCGATCCCGTCGGACACGTCCCGATAGATCACGCTGCGCTGGGGATCCCCTTCTATGCGGGCCCGATATCGCTGCCGGAAGCCGCGGATGCCCTCCTCGTGCAGAGGGAACTCCCGGGCCGGCAGCAAGGTGAGATCTTCCAGCTTGTCTTTCGAGAGCTGGGTCTCGGGATCGAAGACCCGGATGGACTCGATTTCGTCGTCGAAGAGGTCGATGCGGTAGGGCACTTGGCTGCCCATGGGGAACACGTCCAGCAGGGAGCCGCGCACCGCGAATTCGCCGTGCTCCATCACCTGGCTCACGCTGGCATAGCCCGCTGCCGCGAGGCGTTGCCGCAGGGAGGCCATATCCAGGCGCGTGCCGGTCTTGAAGAGCAGGGTGCTGCCCAGCACGTACTCTTTGGGCGGCAGCCGCTGCATGAGAGTGGCGGCGGAGAGCACTACGATGCCGCGCTTGAGATCGAAGAGCCGCGACAGGGTCGCGAGCCGTTCCGAGACGATGTCCTGATGAGGTGAGAAGAGGTCGTAGGGCAGGGTCTCCCAATCCGGGAAGGCCAGCACCGGGAGCGTGGGGTCCGTGAGGTAGAAACGCAGTTCGGTGGCGAGCCGTTCTGAGTCGCGGGCGCTGGGCGCTATCACCAGCAAGGGCACGGTCAGGCGCGACGCCGCCTCCGCCAGCACGAGGCCAGGGCTGCTGCCGTAGAGCTGTCCCCAGCGTTGCAGCGGCGGCAGGACGCCTACCGCGGCGGGCGCGAGGATCGTGGACGCTTTCTCAGCCATCGATCAAGACAGTGGACGTCAGTCTCTGAAACGCTCGAGTATCTCGTGGTAGGCGTCGATGCGCCGGTCGCGCAGATAGGGCCAGATGCGCCGCACGGCTTCTGAGCGGCCGAGGTCCACGTCCGCCACCAGCACCTTGGCGCTCTTGGTGTCCGCCTGGGCCAGGATCTCGCCCTGGGGGCCGGCTACGAAGCTGGAGCCCCAGAAGTTGATGCCGCCGCCGACGCCGGAAGGGTCCTTCTCGAAGCCGGTGCGGTTGCAGACCAGTACCGGCAGGCCGTTGGCCACGGCATGGGCCCGCTGGATGGTGATCCAGGCATCCCGCTGCCGGGCCTGTTCATCCGCCGCGTCCTCCTCCACCCAGCCGATGGCAGTGGGATAGAGCAAGAGGTCGGCACCGGCGAGCGCCATCAGGCGCGCGCCTTCCGGATACCACTGGTCCCAGCACACCAGCACCCCGAGCTTGGCCACGGAAGTCTGGATGGGCTCGAAGCCAAGGTCGCCAGGAGTGAAATAGAACTTCTCATAGTAGCCCGGATCATCCGGGATGTGCATCTTGCGGTAGATGCCCGCGAGGCTGCCGTCCTTCTCCAGCACCGCTGCGGTGTTGTGGTACAGGCCGGGGGCGCGGCGTTCGAACAGCGAGGCCACGATCACCACGCCGAGTTCCTTGGCCACGGCACCGAGCTCCTGCGTGGAGGGGCCGGGGATGGGCTCGGCCA
>DASUBN010000115.1:0-9587 GCA_035763245.1 Gammaproteobacteria bacterium
CGCGGTCATCGCTTTCCTGATGGCGGCATCCGGGGCACTGTCGTCGAAGCTTATCTGCCCGTCCTGGTAGATGATGCCGAGCTTCTTCCAGAGCGCCGGCAGGTCCGGTGTCACGGGCCTGTCCTTCATGGCGGCATAGAGTTCCGCCAGCACCGGGACGCCCACGGCCTTGTCACCGGTCTCGAGCGTGTACCCGATGTCCGCTTCGGTGCTGATGTTGCCGCCGGCGGCGAGGATGCCGCGCAGCGCGTCCTGCAGTCCGTAGCGGTTGTGGGTGCGCTCCCGGATCTGCACATCCGCCAGCAGGCAGAACAGGGCGCCACCCCAGTAGGTGCGGCCCCAGGTGTGGGTGCGATCGAGACCTTGATCGCCGGGGCCCGGCAGCCCCTTGGGCAGGCCTTCCACCGCCTCCTGCCAGACGTATTGCGGCGTGAGCTGCCCGACCTCGGCGCGGGCCAGGGGCTCCACGTAGGTGGCGAGACCCTCCTCGATCCAGTGATGTTCCCGTTCCATCTGCGGGAAGGCGAGGTGGACCATCTCATGGGTCATGACCCAGTCGTTGCCGGGATCGTCCAGCCTGGCTTCGGTGCCCAGGCTCAGCCTGATGTACCCGCCGTCCCGGGTGCCGTAGGTGGTGGCGGAGATGCCCGCCGAACCTTCGCGGGGTATGACCGCGAGGTGGAGATGGCGGACGGGGAAGCGGCCGTAGTAATGGCTCACCGCCCCGGCCGCGGCATCGATCCATTGGAGCAACTGCTCAGAAGTGACGGCGTAACGAGCCGGCGTGAGGTAAACGTCGATCTCGGCGCCGCCGACCTCGAGTTTCGCGGGCGGCGTCGCGGCGGATCCAGCCGCCTGTGGAGCGTTCAACGGAAGCAGGGTCAGCACCAGAAGAAGCAGCAGGCGCCGCGCCATGGCGGAGTCAGCCCCCGTGCACGGCGCTGATGAGTCCGTCCGTGAGCCAGCGCTTGAGGAAGCTCGCCGCCTGCAAGGCTACGGCTTCCGGCGCATGCCAACGGCAGAGGCCTTCGCAGAGCTCCCCGAAATCCCGGCCCTCGCGCAAGGCTTCGAGGGCCCAGGCTTCGTCTTCGCCCAGGGATCGCCAGTGGCTCATGAGTTCCGCGCGCCACAGGAGCCACGCAGCCGCAGCGTCGCCGGAGCGCAGCTCCGGCGCCTCGCCCGCTTCCAGGGCTTGCCAGACCTGCGGCACGTTCCAATGCAAGGCCAGGAGACGCGGCGCGGGGTGCAGGCTGAAGCGCAGGCCCGCCCACGCTTCCGGCGTCACCGCCGCCAGGGCATCCAGGCCGGCCGCAGGCTCGTCGGCGGCGTCGAACACCAGCCCTTGCGCCCACTCGAAGGCCGCCATCTCCGCGAGATAAGGGTGCTCCCTATATGGGGCGGTCTCGCGCAGGAAACCTTCCAGATGACGACTGAACCAGCGCACGGACGGGTGCGTGGAAGGGCGGGCATCGATGTAAGCGCGTCCCATGGCATCGAACTGTTCCGCACCGAGCAAGGCCTGCAAACCGGTGTAATTGTCCTGCAGCACTTCCAGCAGCCGTAGGCGATAGGCCTCCACGTAGACCCGCACCCGTTCCTCGGCTCCCGCCAGGGCGTCACTCACCACTTGGCCGTGCATGTCCAGGCTGTTCTGCAGCAGGCAATCCTGGAAATCCCCTTCAAGCTTGCGCAGCGCGTCCATCCTCTTCAGGCCGCCTGGCCTTCGAGGATGGGCATGGCGATGCGCTTGGCCTCGTCCAACTCCGCCAGCAGTTCCGGGAGCGGCGGGATGTTCGCGTCGCGCTCGATCATGGTGGACACGGGCCCGAAGTGGCGCACCGCCTCGGCGTAGAGGCTCCAGACGTCGGGGATGATGGGCTGGTCGTGGGTGTCCACGATGATGTTGCCGTTACGGGTGTGACCGGCGAGATGGAACTGCCGGACCCGGCCCGCGGGCACCCCTTTCAGGTACAGCCGCGGGTCGAAGCCATGGTTATGGCTGCTGACGTAGATGTTGTTGATGTCGAGCAGGATGTGGCAGTCCGCCGCTTCAGAGACCGCGGTGAGGAATTCCCACTCGCTCATGGCTGACTGGGTGTAGGTGACGTAGCTGGAGACGTTCTCCAACAGGATATGCCGGCCGAGGTAATCCTGCACCTGGCGCACCCGGGAGGCCACGTGCGCCACCGCCTCCTCGGTGTAGGGCAGGGGCATGAGGTCGTGCAGGTTCTTGCCGGCGATGCCGGTCCAACAGAGGTGATCCGACAGCCAGCACGGTTCCACCCGCGCGGCCAGTGCCTTCAGGCGCTTCAGGTAATCCATGTCCAGCGCGTCGCCGCTGCCGATGGAGAGCGACACGCCGTGCATCACGAGGGGGTAGAGGTCGCGGAAGCGATCGAGGAAGTGGAGCGGCTTGCCGCCGTCCACCATGTAGTTCTCGGAGAGGATCTCGAGCCAATCCAGCTTCGGCCGTTCGGCGAGCATGGCTTCGTAGTGCTCGGTGCGCAGGCCGAGGCCGAAACCGAGGTAGGGGCGTTTCGCGGTGGCGGGGTTCACGGGCATCAGTATAAGGCGTCCCAAAAACAGAGCCCGGTCGCCGTCGAGGCCAACCGGGCTCCGTGAGGCATCGAGCCTTGAGAGAGGCTTACTTGCCGCCCTTGGCTTCGAACTTGCCGCCGGCCTTGTCGCACTCGGCCTTGGTCACGACCGTGAAACCCTTGCCCTTGCAGGAGTTCTGGCCCTTGCAGGCATGGTCGAAGCTCTTGCAGGAGCTCTGGCCCTTGCAGGAGTTGCCGCCCAGACACTTGCCGGTGGCGGCGCTGTCGGCGGCGGTGGCGAGCGGGGCCAGCACGAACAGGCTGGCGGCGACGGCGGCGATGGCGATACCGGAGACTTTGGTCGTGTTCATGATAGACGTCCTCATGTTGAGTGGTTTGATCATCGTTTGTTTTCGTTGCATGCCGGATGCGGCTTCCTCGACGGACCGCCCTAAAGAGCCCGGTGCCGCGGAGGGTCCGGTTCGCCATCGGGTTGTCCGCATCTTAAGGCGGAGCCCGGGCTTTCCGGGTTCGTCCTAAGATACGGACCGTCGGGGAATCGGGATGCAGTCGGAAACCCCTGAATCTGCATCCGCATCCACAGAAGGCTAGACCCGGCAGCGCGGTATTTATTACACAAGTGTTAGTCCGGCGCCAATATGACATTACCTGCCTGACAAGCGGCCGCTATTATGTATGCGGGGTGCGGGCCATCTGCCGTACCGGACGCCTTACCTGAGCGTATAGCTCAGGATTAGAACGCTGGGGGAGCACGCCATGCAGAAGCCCGCCGAACCCGTAACCGACCGTTCCCGCTATTGGCTCTACGGCGGCATCGCGCTGCTCGTCGTCGCCATCGTGTACAGCGGCATCCTGCTGTTGCGCGCCCGCGCCGGGGCCACGGCGGACAGGGCGGCGGTGGATGCCGCCCTTAGTTCCAATACCACCCAGGTGAAGTTCGTGCCCGAGGAGGACGCGGCGGTGGGTGAGAGCCTGGGCGCGGCGGACGCGCCGGTGGTGGTGCGGGAGTTCGCCGACTTCCAGTGCCCGGCCTGCGGCGCCTTCGAGCCCACGCTGGAGAAGATGCGCAAGGATTACGTGGACACGGGCATGGTGCGCTTCGTGTTCTTCGACTACCCGCTCGACATACACAAGAACGCGATGTTGGCGGCCCAGGTGGCGCGCTGCGCCGGTAACCAGGGCCACTACTGGCCCATGCACGACCTGCTCTATGCCCGACAGCAGGAATGGGCGGAACTGCCCGATCCGCTGGCGAAGTTCCAGTCCTATGCCAAGGAGGCGGGCGTGGACCCGGACGCCTTGCTGCTCTGTATCCGCACCGGCAACACCCATGACGTGGTGATGCGCAGCCAGGGTTACGGCGACGCGCTGGGCATCAATGCCACGCCCAGCTACGGGGTGAATGGCTCAGGCTACGCCGGCGTCATGCCCTATGACGACTTGAGGAAGCTGATCGAGCGGCAGTACGCTCTGGCCAAGAAGCCTGCAACTTCCGGCAGGCACTGAGTCGCCCATGGCCGAGTACCGCATGCAGGGCAGCGACCTCTACGACCGGAACCGCAACCGGCTGGGTTACACCCGGGACAATACGGTGTTCGACGCGGTGAACCGCCGCATGGGCTATGTGCGCGGCAACGACATCTACGACTCCCTCAATCGCCGCATGGCCTTCGTTCGGGATGCGGCTGTCTACAGCTCCACCAACAACCGCATGGACAGCCTGGAGAACTTCCGCAGGCGCATCCAGGGCGCCCCGGAGGGTCCGCTGGCCGCGGCGCTGCTGATGCTGCTGGCCAGGTCGCCGGAAGGTGGGTGAGGGTCTTCAGCGCAGGCCGGCGCGGGCCTTGATGCAGGCGAGATAGGCGCTCTCATCCGGCAGGCGGTTCTCACGCTGCGCGCGCCATAGTGCTTCTCCCAGACATTCCAGCATGGCGTGTTCCGCCGTCATCACGTCGCGGGTCTTGGCGAGCAGGGCCTCGTAGGCGGCCTTGATGCCGGGCGGCCGATCGATGGAGAGCTGTTCGCGGATGGCGATGTGCATGCCCATGTGCAGGAAGGGATTGGTCTCGCCGCCTTCCGGCAGCCAGTCCTTGTCCAGCGCTGTCACGCCGCGGTCCAGCAAGGCGTGGTACTCCGGGTGCAGGCGGATCACGTCGGCGATGATGCCCTCCAGCGCCGTCATGGGTGCGCCGGCCTGCATCTTCTCCCAGACTTCGAAGAAGGTCCGACGGGTGTCGTGGCGGCTGTCACCGTGGATGGACATCAGCGTCTCGCCTTGTTCTTGGGTTTATTCGCGGGTTTCGTGAGGGCCAGCGGTACCTTGGGCTCGGGCTTGGTCTTGTGCTTGAACTCGCAGAGGTCCCGGATCACGCAACGCGGGCATTCCGGTTTGCGCGCCTTGCAGACGTAGCGGCCGTGCAGGATCAGCCAGTGGTGGGCATCCTGCTTGAATTGGTCCGGCGTGAACTTGATGAGCTTGTCCTCCACCTCACGCACGTCCTTTCCCGGGGCCAAGCCGGTGCGGTTCGCCACCCGGAAGATGTGGGTGTCCACGGCGATGGTGGGTTCGCCGAAGGCGGTGTTGAGCACGACGTTGGCGGTCTTGCGGCCGACGCCGGGCAGGGCTTCCAGCGCTTCCCGGTCCTTGGGCACCTCGCCCCCATGCGATTCCAGGAGCATCTTGGCCGCGGCGATGACGTTCTTCGCCTTGGTGTTGAAGAGGCCGATGGTCTTGATGAATCCCTTGAGCCCCGTCTCACCCAAGGCGAGCATGGCCGCCGGGGTGTTGGCCACGGGGAAGAGCTTGGCTGTGGCCAGGTTCACGCTCTTGTCCGTGGCCTGGGCCGAGAGGCTCACAGCCACCAGCAGTTCATAAGGCGTGCGGTAATGGAGTTCGGTGGTGGGTGCGGGGTTCGCCGCCTTGAGCCGGCGATAGATCTCGGCGCGCTTCCCGGGGTTCATCGCGGCGTCTGTCCGCGCTTGGCCCGCACCCGGGCAAGGGCGGCGGCGATCTCCGCCTGGCGCCGGGCCTTGAGGTCATCGGCCCGCGTATCGTGAGTGCCGAGGCGTGCGCGCTTCTCCTGTTGGGCCTTTTGGCCACGGGCCTGGTGCCGGCCGTAGCGTTCCCGCAGCTTTTCGGCACGCTCGTCTCCACCTTGGGGGAATTGCCAGCCTTCGTAGCCTTCCGTGACGCCCTGGGCCGGACCGAGCTTGATGCAGTCCACGGGGCAGGGAGGCAGGCAGAGTTCGCAGCCGGTGCACAGGGCTTCGATCACGGTGTGCATCAGCTTAGGCGCGCCTGCGATGGCGTCCACCGGGCAGGCGGCGATGCATTTGGTGCAGCCGATGCAGAGCGCCTCGTCGATGAAGGCCACGGTGCCCGGGCTGAAGGCCCCGACCGCGGGGTCGAGTCCTGCGGCCGGGCGCGAAAGCAGCCGCGACAGGGCGTGCAGCGTCTCGTCACCGCCGGGCGGGCAGCGGTCTATGGCGGTCTCGTTCCGGGCGAGGGCCTGTGCGTAAGCATGACAATCGGCGAAACCGCAGCGGGTGCATTGCGTCTGCGGCAGTAAGGCGTCGATTTGCTCTACCGTAGCCACGGCATCTGACGGTTATTTGACTCGCATCCCCGGCTGGGCGCCCTGATGCGGTTCGAGGATCCACAGGTCCTTGCCGCCCGGGCCCGCCGCCAGCACCATGCCCTCGGACGTGCCGAATTTCATCTTGCGCGGCGCCAGGTTCGCCACCATCACCGTGAGCTTGCCCTGGAGCTGCTCGGGAGCATAGGCGCTCTTGATGCCGGCGAACACGTTGCGGGTGCCGTCGCCTATGTCCAGCGTGAGGCGCAGCAGCTTGTCCGCGCCCTCCACGTGCTCGGCCTTGACGATGCGCGCGATGCGCAGGTCGATCTTGGCGAAGTCGTCGTAGCTGATCTCGGCGGCGATGGGATCCATGTTCGATGCCTTCTGCGTGGTCTTCGCCAGGTCTTCCTTGGAGGATTCGATCATGGCTTCGATCTTGGCCTTGTCCACCCGGCCCATCATGGGCGTGAACGGGTTGATCTTGTGGCCGAGGAGGGGTTTCCCGGCATCGGCCCAGGCGAACGGCGTCACGCCCAGGAAGGCTTCGCTCTTGCGGGCCAGCTCCGGCAGCACGGGTTTGAGGTAGATCATCAAGACCCGGAACAGATTCAGGCCGATGCTGCAGGTGAGCTGCACGTCCGCGGGCACCGGCTGCTGCTTGGCTCGGGCCCAGGGCTTGCGCTCGTCGATGAACACGTTGGCCTTGTCGGCGAGTTCCATGATCTCGCGCACGGCGCGGCCGAACTCGCGGTCCTCATAGGCCTTGGCGATGCGGGGCGCGCGGGAGGCGGCATCCTTATAGAGGGTATCGTCGCCCAGGCTGTCCGCCAGCTTGCCCTGGAAGCGGGTCTCGATGAAGCCCGCGCAGCGGCTCGCGATGTTCACGAGCTTGCCCACGAGGTCCGAGTTCACCCGCTGCAGGAAGTCTTCCAGGTTGAGGTCGATGTCGTCTATGCCGGGGCCGAACTTGGCGGCGAAGTAGTATCGCAGGTACTCCGGGTCCAGACCCGCGTCCAGGTAGGTGCGCGCCTTGATGAAGGTGCCGCGGGACTTGGACATCTTCTGGCCGTTCACGGTGAGGAAGCCATGGGCGTACACCGCGGTGGGCGTGCGGAAGCCGGCGCCTTCGAGCATCGCGGGCCAGAACAGCGAGTGGAAGTAGATGATGTCCTTGCCGATGAAGTGGTAGACCTCGGCTTTGCTCCCCTTCTTCCAGTAGGCGTCGAAATCGAGGTCCTTGCGTTTGGCGCAGAGGTTCTTGAAGCTCGCCATGTAGCCGATGGGCGCGTCCAACCACACGTAGAAATACTTGCCGGGCGCATCGGGAATCTCGAAGCCGAAGTAGGGCGCGTCGCGCGAAATATCCCAGTCCTGCAGCCCCGCCTTGAACCACTCGTCCAGCTTGGCGCGCACGGCGGCGTGCAGCCGGCTTTCCTCGATCCAGCGCTTGAGGAACTCGCCGAATTCCCCGAGCTTGAAAAAGTAGTGCTCGGATTCCTTTTCCACCGGCCGGGTGCCGGAAATCACCGATACCGGGTTTTTCAGGTCGGCGGGCGTGTAGGTGGCGCCGCAGTTCTCGCAGGCGTCGCCGTACTGGTCCGGCGTGCCGCAGCGGGGACAGGTGCCCTTGATGAAGCGGTCCGGCAGGAACATCTTGGCCTGCTCGTCGTAGAACTGGCGGATGCTGCGCCGCGCGATATAGCCGCCGCTCTTCAGGCGCTTATATATAAGAGTGGACAGCTCGCGATTTTCGGGCGAGTGGGTGGTATGGAAATTGTCCAGACTGATGCGGAAGTCCTGGAAGTCGCGGCGGTGCTGCTTGCCGACGGCCGCGACCAGTTCCTCCGGCGCGATGCCGAGCTCGCGTGCCTTGAGCATGATGGGCGTGCCGTGGGCGTCGTCGGCGCACACGTAGATGCAGTCGTGGCCGCGCAGTCGCTGGAAGCGCGCCCAGATGTCGGTCTGGATGTATTCCAGCATGTGCCCGAGGTGCAGCGGGCCGTTGGCGTAGGGCAGCGCGCTGGTGACCAGGATGCGGCGTGGGGGTGTATTCATCGGCTTGCGGGTTCTTTGGAATTATGCGGCAGCGGCGCATTTTGCGAAGCGCAAGTATGCCACAGACGCCAAGTCGGCGGCCGCGCGTGCGTCGGCTTGATGCACGTCAATGCTAGAATGCCGCGATTTTTGCGATGGTGCGAACGTGAGTGACGTTTCCCGCGAACAGATCGAAGCCGCGCTGCGCGGCTGGCGCGAGCCTTATTTCGGCACGGACCTGGTAAGCGCCAATGCGGTGCGCGGCATCCAAGTGCAGGACGGTCGCGTATCCGTCGAAGTGGAACTGGGGTTCCCGTCCGGGAGCTACCCCACGGAACTTGCCGCCACGCTGCGGGAACAACTGCAAAAACTGTCCTCTGTGCGCGTGGCCGAGATTCGCGTGGCTACGCGGATTCTCTCGCACGCGGTGCAGCGCAATCTCAAGCCGTTTCCGAGCGTGAAGAACATCATCGCCGTGGCTTCCGGCAAGGGCGGCGTAGGCAAATCCACGGTGGCCGTGAATCTCGCGCTCGCACTCAAGGCCGAGGGCGCCAACGCCGGCATCCTCGATGCCGACATTTACGGCCCCAGCCAGCCGCGCATGCTGGGCTTGCGCGGCGCGCCCTCAACGAAAGAAGGCAAGCGCATCGTGCCGATGGTGGGGCACGGCATCCAGTGCATGTCCGCGGGTTTCCTGGTGGACGAGGAAACGCCGATGGTGTGGCGCGGGCCGATGGTCACGCAGGCACTCATGCAGTTGATCGGCAATACCGACTGGCAGGATCTGGATTACCTGATCGTGGATATGCCGCCCGGCACCGGCGACATCCAGTTGACGCTCTCACAGCGCGTGCCGGTCTCGGGCGCGGTAATTGTCACCACGCCGCAGGAAATCGCGCTGCTCGATGCCCGCAAGGGCCTCAAGATGTTCCAGAAAGTGAACGTCGAAATCTTGGGCATCGTCGAGAACATGGGCACGCACGTGTGTTCGCATTGCGGCTACGAGGAAGCCATTTTCGCTGCGGGCGGCGGCGAGCGCATGGCAGCACAGTACGGCGTGCCATTCCTCGGCAGCCTGCCGCTCGATATCACAATCCGCGAGCAGACCGACAGCGGCAATCCGAGCGTGGCCGCCGATCCGAATGGCAAGATCGGCATGCGTTACCGCGAAATCGCGCGCCGCACCGCGGCGCAACTGGCGCTGGCCGGCAAGGATTACGCCGGCGCGTTTCCGAAGATTGTGATAGAAGAGTGAGGGGTGAGGTCGGCCGCTGCACGACCTGGTGAGGATTGAGGGAAAGAGTGCATTTGGTTTTTCCTCACTCCCTCACCCCTCACACCTCACTATGTGAGGCAGCGATAGCTGAGCAATAGGTAACTGTAAAAAGTACTGTAAGGTTAAAAGAATGAGCATCAA
>DASUBN010000116.1:0-3819 GCA_035763245.1 Gammaproteobacteria bacterium
CCGACGGTGCGCACCGCCAGGGCATCGGCGTAGCGTCCGAGCACGGGTATTGCTTCTTTTATATGTTCGGGCCGGTCGCCATCCATGACCGCACCGGCCCGATCCTCCAGCTTCCATACGCCGTTGCCCACGTCCAACACCAGGGCGTTACCGCCGCCGCGCAGCATCGCCGCCTCGAAGGAGGCCCGGGTGCGCAACGAGGGATTGAAGAACACCATCCCCAGGAGCTTGCCCGCGAGATGGGCGCCGGGCACCTGCTTCTTCCAGGCGAGTGCCTGGTCCAGCACCAAGGCCACGCCGTCGACACCGAGGTCCGCGATGTGGGTGAAGTGCTTCACAAGTGGGTGGCGCCGTAAGTGTCGATGGCACCGAGCAAGGTATCCACCGCTTGGTCGCTGATGTTCAGTGGCGGCATGAGGCGCAGCACCTCGGGGTCCGAGGAACCGCCCACGAGGATGCGCTGCTCCTGCAGGTATTTCTTGAGGGTCCCCGCGTGCTTGCCAGCCTTGAGGCCGAGCAGGAGCCCCCCTCCTCGGACCTCGGTGATGAACCCGCCGGCAAGCGCCGCCCGGATGCGCCGCTCCTGGGCGGCGGCGTTCTCCATGAGTCGCTCTTCACGGATCACCTTCAAGGTAGCGACGAGAGCGGCCGAGGCCAAGGGACCGCCGCCGAAGGTGCTACCGAGGTCTCCTGATTTGAGGGCGGCGGCGACAGCCGGGCTCATGAGCAAGGCGCCCATGGGCACCCCGGAGGCGATGCTCTTGGCGAGGGTCAGCAGGTCCGGCGTCACGCCGTAGAGCTGGGCGGCGAAGGGCGTCCCTAAGCGACCCATGCCCGTCTGCACCTCGTCGAAGATGAGCAGGGTACCGGCGCGGCTGCATTTCTCCCGCAGCGCCTCGAACCAAGCAGTAGGCGCCGTGATGACCCCGGCCATGGACTGCATGGGTTCCACGATCACGGCGGCGACATCCGAGAGATCTGCCGGCTCGAGAACGGCGGGATCGGCAAAGGGCAGGAACTCCACCGGCGCCACCAGGGGCCCCAGGCTCTTCTTGAGCTCGGGGGCATCGGTGACCGAGAGCGCCAGCAGGGTGCGGCCGTGGAATGAGCCCTTGAAAGCCACAAACTTGTGACGGCCGGTGAGCTGCACCGCCACCTTGAGGGCGCTCTCGTTGGCCTCCGCCCCTGAATTGCAGAAGAACACCGAGGCGAGCCCCTCGGGTCCGAAACCCACCAAGGTCTCGGCCGCCTCGTCCCGCACCGGCAGACGTGCCGCAGCGGAATAGAACAGGAGCTGCCGCGCCTGGGCGGCGATCGCGCCCGCCACCACGGGATGGCAATGGCCCGTTCCCGCCACACAGTGGCCACCGTAGAAATCCAGATAGACGTTGCCGCTGGCATCGAGCACCTGCTCACCGCGCCCGGCGGTCACCGGGAAGGGATAAGGGGCATAGGTCGGCAGCAGTGGCGCGATGGCCTTGTTTTGCGGGGAATCTTTAAAAATATGCATTTATGCGTGTATAAAATCGCGTTAAACGGTATATAATGCGTTTATATACAATTTAATTCCGCATAATGCAAGGGCTATGCAACACTCTTCTGTCCCCGCCCGGAGCCGCCCATGACGCTGGACGAAGCCATACTCAAACTCGCCGAAGCCCAGGAGATCACCGACCAGTCGGTGTTCTTGGACCTCTTGAAGCGCGAGGGCCACAAGGTCACGCAACCCACCTTGTCGCGGCACCTCAACAAGCTCGGAGTACAGAAGCTCGCAGGGCGCTACCAGCGGGTCGAACCGATACCCGGAGAACTCCCCGCCTATGCCGTCTCAGCGGCGCCCCCCAACCTTGTGATCATCAAGACCCGACCGGGTTATGCCCAAGCGCTAGCGGTGCTATTGGACCAACACGCCATCGACGGGGTGGTGGGTACCTTGGCAGGTGACGACACGGTGTTCATCGCCGTAACACCGGAGAAGAAGATGCGCGCCGCCGTGGAGACAGTGCGCGAAATCCTGGAGCGGCGCGCCGCCGGCTGAGACGCAGTTATTTCTTCACAGGCGGGACGGGAAGCTCGAGGTCGATGAGGAGCTTCCATTCGCCTTTCACTCGGCACCAGACATGCATGTAACTGCCGAGGGGCTGCTTATGGGCGTCGTCATTCACGCCATAAATCACTCCATACATGTAGGCAAGATCGCCGGCGTTCGACACGGCCCCACCGGATGGTGCCCATTGCCAGCCTCCAGGCCGGCCGGCTATAACCTTCATCACCGCCTGCAATCCTATAACCGGCTCCATGCCCTCCTCCAGCAGCCTGATATCGGGGCCTCCCAGCGCCTCATAGCTTGCTCGCCGGCTGCTTTGGGTCGCCGTATTGGAGAACAATTCTTCGGCTCGCTCTAGGCTGCTGTGCAATGTTTGCATGTCCGGCGCCTGACCCGAGGCGGGAAGCTTGGTGACCTTGGCATTGCGCACCAACGCGGGTTCGGGTTTGGCCGGCTTGGCATGGTCCACTCCGCCGTCGAACAGAATGCGCCACTTGCCCGCCGTGGTCCTGTGCCACACGGTTAACCACTGACCATAGGCATCCTGGATCTTGCCTTTCTCGGTCCAGGTAGCGGTCCAGGGGCCGGTGTCCACGCCGAAGTCGTCGGACGAAGATAGGAGCGCCAGGCTGGGGTACCAGCTGAGCTTAGTGCTACTGGGCTTCCGATCGGTATAGACCTGGTAGGCGTTGGCCGGCTGCGGCACAAGCGTGATGGCCTGCTTGTCCAGATACATGAGGAAGGCCTCGCGCACCCCATGATCGGCGGCAGCCTTGGCGAAGTCATATTCGTTCTGGATAAGGCTGGGAGGCGCCCCGGAGGCGGCGAAGCTCGCGAGCAGCAAGAAGACGGCGGTCAGCAGGAGGGCTTTATGCATGGGAGCTTCCCGACGGTATGTCGTCTGCCGGACAGGCTACCCCAAAGCGCCAGCCTCGCACAGGGGGAGGGCTCACCGGCCATCGAGCGACGAAAGGGCGCAGATGTGCCGCGCATGCAACACGCTCAACATATCGTGCCGGCAAACAGGCAGGAGCACCGCTGGCACCAGCATCAGGCACAGGCATATGAGCATCCGAGGCAGCCGCCTCAACATACGATCACTCGTCCCGGCCTTCCACCCGGTTTCGCCCGCCGCGCTTGGCGCGATACAGCCGCCGATCGGCAGCCATGAACAGCCGGTCCCAATCCTCGCCATCGTCGGGATAGATGGCGACACCGCCGCTCACGGTGGCGGCGGGCACCTCCACGTCCTGGTGCGGCTGGGTACCTACTACCGCAAGCCGCAAGCGTTCGGCAGCGGCGATGGACTCGTCGCTCTCGTGATGGGGCAGGATCACCAGGAACTCTTCTCCGCCGATGCGCCCCAAGGCATCCTCGGCCCGCTTCGCCCCGGACAGGGCATCGCCGATGTGCTTCAGCACGGCATCGCCCACATAGTGACCGCAGGTATCGTTGATCTGCTTGAAGTTGTCGATATCGAACAAGGCCACCCCAAACTTCTGCTTCAGGCGTGCGCAGCGTGCTGCCTCTTCGCCGAAACGCACCAACATGGCGCGCCGGTTGGGCAGGCCGGTGAGGATGTCGGTGAAAGCAGAGCGCCGGAGGTCATCCTCCATGAGCCGCGTCTCGACCCACATGAGGCCGAGGGTCGCGCACACCACCAGCAGCATCTGGAACACCGCGAACCACGCCTGCAGGGCGAATATCCGATCGTAATCGACGTGCGGACCGGAGAACACCATGATCATCGCCAGGCGCAGATCCCACACCAG
>DASUBN010000117.1:0-6484 GCA_035763245.1 Gammaproteobacteria bacterium
TGCCGCGTGAGCTGTTCGATGAGCAAGCGGTACGCCGCGTGAGCCTCGGCCTCTTGATCGGCCAGATCATCACGGAACAACACCTGGTGGTGGATCCGAAGCGGGTCGACGAGCGCCTGGAGCGCATGGCGAACGAATACAGCAAGCCCGCCGAGGCGGTGCGCAGCTTCCGTGCCAATGGAGACATCATGCGCCAGGTGGAGACGGTGGTGCTGGAGGAGCAGGCCGTCGATTGGCTGCTTGGCAAGCTCACGGTCACCGAGAAACCCACCACTTTCAAGGCCTTGATGAACTTCCATGACCATGATCACGAGCATCACGACCATTGATGGCTGACAACCGCGCGAGGTCAGGAACGTTATGAAGACTATGCAGGAACCCCAGGGCCTCAACCTGGTGCCCATCGTTGTGGAGCAGACCGCCCGCGGCGAGCGCTCCTATGACATCTATTCGCGCCTCCTGAAAGAGCGAGTGGTGTTCATCGTAGGACCCATCGATGACTACATGGCAAACGTGGTGGTGGCGCAGCTCCTGTTCCTGGAGTCCGAGAACCCGGACAAGGACATCAGCGTCTACATCAATTCCCCAGGTGGCGTCGTCACCGCTGGGCTCGCCATCTACGACACCATGCAGTTCGTGAAGCCGGACGTGTCCACCATATGCGTCGGCCAAGCGGCCAGTATGGGCTCGCTGCTGCTCGCCGGTGGCGCCAAGGGCAAGCGCTACTGCCTACCCCATTCCCGGGTCATGATCCACCAGCCCCATGGCGGAGCCCAGGGCCAGGCCTCGGATATCGAGATCCAGGCCCGGGAGATCCTCTATCTGCGGGAGCGGCTGAACGAGATCTTCGTGCGACATACCGGCCAGACCTTGGAGCAGATCCAACGGGACACGGACCGGGACCGCTTTATGAGCGGGGACGAGGCGGTGAAATACGGCTTGATAGACAAGGTCTTGGAGAAGCGCCTGGTGGCGGGCCCCGGCGCCTGAGACGGGCGGGGGGAGGGGGTTGTCCCAAGCTGAGGGGGTTATCCTAAGCTATTGAAGGACAAGCCCGGAATCCCCATAGTGGTAGCTGGCCCCAGCGGGCGGGGCATAACGAGGTGATCCAGAGATGGCCGAAGACACACGCGGCAAGGGCGAAGACGGCAAGCTGCTCTACTGCTCCTTCTGCGGCAAGAGCCAGCACGAGGTGCGCAAGCTCATCGCCGGCCCCTCCGTGTACGTGTGCGACGAGTGTGTCGAGCTCTGCAACGACATCATCCGCGAGGAGATGCAGGAGCAGTCCCAGACCTCGCGCAGCAAGCTGCCGCGCCCCCAGGAGATCAAGGGCGTGCTGGACCAGTACGTCATCGGCCAGGAGCGCGCCAAGAAGATACTCTCGGTCGCCGTCTACAACCACTACAAGCGCCTCGACGTGCGCAGCTCCCGCAACAAGGACGAGGTGGAGCTCGCCAAGAGCAACATCCTGTTGATCGGCCCCACCGGCTCGGGCAAGACGCTGCTCGCCGAGACCCTGGCGCGGCTGCTCAACGTGCCGTTCACCATCGCCGATGCCACCACGCTTACCGAGGCGGGCTACGTGGGCGAGGACGTCGAGAACATCATCCAGAAGCTGCTGCAAAAGTGCGACTACGACGTGGAGAAGGCCCAGACGGGCATCGTCTACATCGACGAGATCGACAAGATCTCGCGCAAGTCCGACAACCCTTCCATCACCCGCGACGTGTCGGGTGAGGGAGTACAGCAGGCCCTGCTCAAGCTCATCGAGGGCACCATCGCTTCGGTGCCGCCCCAGGGCGGCCGCAAGCACCCGCAACAGGAGTTCCTGCAGGTCGACACCAGCAACATCCTGTTCATCTGCGGTGGCGCCTTCGCCGGCCTCGAGAAGATCATCCGTCACCGCACCGAGAAGAGCGGCATCGGCTTCATGGCCGAGGTCAGGGGCAAGGCGGACATCAAGAACGTCGGTGAGGTGCTGCACGACGTTGAGCCAGAGGACCTGATCCGCTTCGGGTTGATACCGGAGTTCGTCGGCCGTCTACCGGTGGTCGCGACCCTCGAGGAGCTGGACGAGAACGCGCTCATGCGCATCCTCACCGAACCCAAGAACGCCATCACCAAGCAGTACCAGAAGCTCTTCGAGATGGAGAACTGCGAGCTCGAGTTCCGTGAAGACGCGCTGCGTTCGGCGTCCAAGAAGGCGATGGAACGCAAGACCGGCGCCCGCGGCCTGCGCACCATCCTGGAACACGTGCTGCTCGATACCATGTATGACTTGCCGTCCATGGAGAACGTCTCCAAGGTGGTGATCGACGAGTCGGTAATCAACGGCGACAATAAGCCCTACATAATGTACGAGCGTGAGCGGAAACAGCTCACGGCTTCCGCGAGAGAGTAGGCCGGGCCGCTTGAAACCAGCCCATTTGGCCGCATCTCTCGTGTTCATACACACATACTCCTGACACTGGTAAACACTGTGGCCGAAAACCGTCAATCCGATCTGCTCGAGGGCCAGCCGATGCTGGTGCCGGTGCTGCCGCTGCGCGATGTGGTGGTATACCCGCACATGGTGATCCCGCTGTTCGTGGGCCGCGACAAGTCCATCAAGGCGTTGGACCACGGAATGCAGGCCGGGAAGCAGATCCTGCTCGTGGCCCAGAAGAGCCCCGAGGTGGATGACCCCTCCGAGAAGGACTTGAACAGCGTCGGCACCCTGTCCACCATCCTGCAGCTCCTTAAGCTGCCGGACGGTACGGTCAAGGTGCTGGTGGAAGGCGGCGATCGTGCGCGCATCCAGCAGATCACCGATGGGCCGTTCTTCTCGGCCATGGTGACCACCATCCGCCCGAGCGCGCAGTACGACGAGCGCGAGGCGGACGTGTTGATGCGCTCGGCGCTGTCGCTGTTCGACCAGTACGTCAAACTCAACAAGAAGATCCCGCCGGAGATACTCACCTCGCTCGCGGGAATCGATTCCCCCGGACGCCTGGCGGACACCGTCGCCGCCCACATGCAGCTCAAGCTCGAGGAGAAACAGAAGATCCTCGAGATAGACGACGTGCGCGAGCGCCTGGAGCACGTCATGGCCCTCATCGAGGGCGAGATCGACGTGCTGCAGATCGAGAAGCGCATCCGTACCCGCGTCAAACAGCAGATGGAGAAGAGCCAGCGCGAGTACTACCTGAACGAGCAGATGAAGGCGATCCAGAAGGAACTCGGCGAGCTCGAGGACGCGCCGAACGAGCTCGAGGAACTGGAGCGCCGCATCCAGAAATCCGGCATGCCCAAGGAGGCCAAGGAGAAGGCGAACTCCGAGCTCAACAAGCTCAAGCTCATGTCGCCCATGTCCGCCGAAGCGACCGTGGTGCGCAACTACATCGACTGGCTGGTGAACGTGCCCTGGAAGCGCCGCACCCGCGTGCGCCATGACCTGGCCGGCGCCCAGAAGGTGCTGGACGAGGATCATTATGGGCTGGATAAGATCAAGGAACGTATCCTCGAATACTTGGCGGTGCAGCACCGCGTGCAGAAACTCAAGGGTCCGATCCTGTGCCTGGTCGGTCCGCCCGGCGTCGGCAAGACCTCGCTCGGCCAGAGCATCGCCCGGGCGACGAACCGCAAGTTCGTGCGCATGTCGCTCGGCGGCGTGCGGGACGAGGCCGAGATCCGCGGCCACCGCCGCACCTACATAGGCTCCATGCCCGGCAAGATCCTGCAGAACATGTCCAAGGTGGGCGTGCGCAACCCGCTGTTCCTGCTGGACGAGATCGACAAGATGTCCATGGATTTCCGCGGCGATCCGTCATCGGCGCTGCTGGAGGTGCTGGACCCCGAGCAGAACGCCACCTTCAACGACCACTACCTGGAGGTGGATTTCGACCTCTCGGAAGTGCTTTTCGTGGCCACCGCCAACACCATGAACATACCGGCTCCGCTGCTGGACCGCATGGAAGTCATCCGTCTCCCGGGCTACACCGAGGACGAGAAGCTCAACATCGCCCAGAACTACCTGACCCCGAAGCAGATCCGCAACAACGGCATCAAGCCGGGCGAGCTCACTGTCAGCGAAGCCGCGGTGATGGACATCATCCGCCACTACACCCGTGAGGCGGGAGTGCGCAACCTGGAGCGTGAGATTTCCAAGATCTGCCGCAAGGTGGTCAAGAACCTGCTGCTCAAACCCAGCGACAAGCAGATCAACGTCACCCCCAAGAACCTGGATGACTACCTGGGTGTGCGCCGCTTCCGCTACGGCCGCGCCGAGGATCACGACCAGGTGGGGCAGGTTACGGGCCTCGCCTGGACCGAGGTGGGCGGGGAGCTCCTTACCATCGAATCCACCGTGGTCCCGGGCAAGGGCAAGCTCATCCACACCGGCCAGCTCGGCGGGGTGATGCAGGAGTCCATCCAGGCGGCCATGACCGTGGTACGCAGTCGCGCTGGCCTGCTGGGCATCGAGCCCGATTTCCACCAGAAGTACGACGTACACATCCACGTGCCCGAAGGGGCGACCCCCAAGGACGGTCCCAGCGCCGGTATCGGCATGTGCACCGCGCTCGTCTCGGCGCTCACCAAGATCCCGGTGCGGGCGGATGTGGCCATGACCGGCGAGATCACGCTCCGGGGCGAGGTGCTGCCCATCGGCGGCCTCAAGGAGAAGCTGCTGGCGGCTCACCGCGGCGGCCTTGGCACCGTGGTCATCCCCCAGGAGAACGAGAAGGACCTGGCGGAGATACCCAAGAACATCAAAGGCGCGCTCGATATCCGGCCGGTGCGCTGGGTGGACGACGTACTCAAGATCGCCCTGCAGCACATGCCCGAAGCCAAGCCGGTGGAGCCGCCGGAACCGGCGAAGCAACCCGCGGAAGTGGCCGGGGGCAAGACCGAGGCCGACGGCGTACGGGCGCACTGAGCGGCGGACGTTTTACTTAAGTCGGCGGTGGGACCCGGGACAGCGCGGTCTTTTCCAGCCTCGTCAGCCACTTGCCGCGAAGTCGGAGAAAATGTTTACACCGTGTTCAGGGATGGTTTGGGGTGAAAAATTTTCCGGTTGACATGCCTTTTCCGCACTTGGTAGCTTGATGCGGACCCGGCGCGTGGATGGGGTTCATCGCCGGGTCAAACGGTAAGACTCAAGAATGGCCGCCTACGCGGCAGGAAAAGGGACGCGTTTTCGGCCCCCCGCATATGGGGGTTACCCATTGCATGCCCAAGGCAACCTTTAAGGGATACGAACATGAACAAGGCTGAACTGATTCACGCTGTGGCGGAAGCTACGAAACTGTCCCAGGCCGACGCGGACCGGGCCGTGGCCGCAGTCCTCGGCGGCATCACCGCCGCCCTGCAGAAGGGCGAGCAGGTGGTCCTCGTCGGGTTCGGCACTTTCACCGTGAAGCAGCGCGCCGCCCGTACCGGCCGCAACCCGCAGACCGGTCAGACCATCCATATCGCCGCGAGCAAAGTTCCGGGCTTCAAAGCTGGTAAAGCCCTGAAGGATGCCGTAAACTAGCGCGCTCTCTTCCGGCTAGGGGTGCTTAGCTCAGCTGGTAGAGCACCGCCTTTACACGGCGGGGGTCGTGGGTTCGATCCCCTCAGCACCCACCATCGCAGCGGAGCGGTAGTTCAGCTGGTTAGAATACCGGCCTGTCACGCCGGGGGTCGCGGGTTCGAGTCCCGTCCGCTCCGCCATTTGTCTCAAGAAAGCGAAGAAGGGCGCCTCGGGGCGCCCTTCTAGTTTCAAGACAGGCCCAACGAGGTCGATGACCATGGTCATACAAGCGCTGCGCGACAACATGCCGAAGTGGATCACCGGGATTATCCTGGTCATCATCATCGGCCCCTTCGCCCTGTGGGGCATCAACTCCTACTTCACCGCTTCCACTGATAGCTCCGTGGCCACGGTCAATGGCGACGAGATCTCCCCAGGGGACTTCGAGCGTGCCTACCAGGGGCAGTATGAGCGCTTGCAGCAGTTCTACGGCGCCAGCTTCCAGCCTGGCATGATCGACGAGAAGGCCCTGCGCCAGCAGGTGCTGGACCAGCTCATCAACGAGACATTGCTCAACCAGCAGGTGGAGAAGCAACACTACTCCGTGGGCGACCAGCAGCTTGGCAGTGCGATCCGCAAGATGTCCGCCTTCCAGGTGGGCGGCAAGTTCTCCGAGCAGCAGTATGTGGCCGCGTTGACCTCCTCCGGCATGACCCCGGCGGAGTTCGAGCGCCGCGACCGCCAGGGCATCGAGGTGGGTCAGGTGCAGGACGCCATCCAGGACAGTGCCATCGCGACACCGGCCGGGCTCGCGTCCACGATTGCGGTCCGCGACCAGCAGCGCGAGATCGCCTATCTGGAGGTGCACACCGTCAACCTGCTGGGCGAGCAGCAAGTGAGCGACGCCGATGTCGCCGCCTACTACAAGGCCCACGGCAAGGACTTCGTGACTCCCGAGAAGGTCACCCTTGCCTACGTAGACCTGGACGAAGC
>DASUBN010000118.1:0-3719 GCA_035763245.1 Gammaproteobacteria bacterium
AGGCGCGCGATGGGTGCCTCGGTGGCGGGGTGGATCTTGAATCCGAGCTTCACGGCGAAGCGCACCGCCCGCAGCATGCGCACCGGATCCTCCCGGTAGCGCATCTCCGGATCGCCGATCAGGCGCACCATGCCCTCGCGCAGATCCTGCAACCCCCCCACGAAATCATGCACCGAGAAGTCGCGGATGTCGTAATACAGGGCGTTGACCCTGAAGTCGCGGCGCCCGGCATCCTGGTCCACGGTGCCATAGATGTTGTCGCGCAGGATGCGGCCGGTCTCACCGTGGGCGAGCGCGGCCTCCTCGGAGGTGTCGGGGGCCCCGCTGGCGCGGAAGGTGGCCACCTCGATGATCTCGTCGCCGAAGCGCACGTGGGCCAGGCGGAAGCGCCGGCCGATGAGGCGGCAGTTGCGGAACAGCTCCTCCACTTGCTCCGGGTGGGCGTTGGTGGCGACGTCGAAGTCCTTGGGCTCACGGCCCAAAAGGAGGTCGCGCACGCTCCCACCCACGAGATAGGCCTCGTAGCCGGCATTCGTCAACCGGTAGAGGACTTTGAGGGCGTTTTCGGAGATGTTGGCCCGCGAAATGCCGTGTTGCGCGCGGGGGAGGATGAAGGGTCGGATAACGGCCGGTTCCTGTGAGCTCACGTTTTATTGGTTCCCGGAGGGTCGTCTGACGCCGAACTTGAGCAAATCCGGCGCGTCCGTATAATACCACCCCCTTGCAACCCCTCGCTCCCTTCGTCTAGAGGCCTAGGACGGAGCCCTCTCAAGGCTTAAACACCGGTTCGAATCCGGTAGGGAGCGCCATTTGCGACCGTCCCCCACCATGCCACGCGACCTCACCAGTCCGCACCCGGGTGTGCCCCTCTGGCGGCGGCTCGCGGCCGCCTGTTACGACGGCTTCATCGTGCTGGCCCTCTGGTTCATCGGCACCGTGCTGGTGATGCCCCTGAGCCACGGCGCCATCACCCCCGAACACCCGCTGGCGGAAATCCTCTACCAGCTCTACCTGCTGGCCATCGGCTACGCGTTCTTCGCCGGCTTCTGGCTCCGGGACGGACAGACCCTGGGGATGCTGGCTTGGCGGGTCAAGCTTGTCAGCAGCCGCGACGGGGGCCGGACCAGCTTCCGGCAGACGCTGATCCGCTATCTCGCGGCAGTCTTGTCCTGGGCCTGCTTGGGCCTGGGGTTCTGGTGGTCGCTGTTCGACAAGGAGCAGAAGACCTGGCACGACCGGCTGTCGGGCACGGAACTGGTCAAAACCCCGCCTCTCTCTACCCTTTCCAATCCGAAGACTTAACGTCTAAAGCGCAAGGCCGCCTCAAAAAGCGTCGCGGGCGAGACCTGCCTGCTGCACATGGATGTGCAGCGGTAAAGGTGACGCAGTTGCTTCTTCCCCGGTTCCGGCGCGGCAAGTCCTTGCGCCCGTCGCTCCCGGGCATCCCGCCCTCCCACGACCTTAGGCCATCCTCGCCGCGACAACGTCCTGCCGAGCGCAGCAGCTTTTGAGTTACTTCACCCGGCGGACGGCGACGATGCCCGTCACCGCCAGCAGCAGCGTCGGAAACCAGGCGCACAGGAACGGGTTCAGGCCGAAGACGATCCCCGCCTGCATGAAGATGCCGTTGAACACGTAGAAGCCGATGCCGAGCAGCATGCCGATGAGCATGCGCTGACCGGTGCTGGACGAGCGCAACGGGCCGAACACGAAGGGCATGGCGAGCAGCAGCATGGCGAGCAGCGCCACCGGCTTCGCCACCCGCGCCCAGAACGCCGCCACATAGCGCCGGTCATCCAGGTGGTTGGCGCGCATGTAATCGATGTAGTGATAGAGACCGCGGGCCGAGAGGCTGTCGGTGTCCACGGCGAAGAGCGTGATGAGTTCGGGATTCAGCAGCGTCTTCCAGGGGAGCTTGGGCCGGTTGAAAACGCTCGCCCCCTGGGCATCGGTCTTGAGCCAGGTGCCGTGCACGTTGGTGAGCACCGCATCGCCGCCATTGAAGCTGCCGGCACCGGCGAAGATGGCGGTAGTGAGCTGCCGCTCCGGGTTCACCTCGTATATATAGACGCCGTGCAGGACGTTCTTGGCGCTGACGGCATGCACGTTGACGTAATCGCCCTGATCCTTGGCCCACACGCCGCCGGCCCCCAGGGGATTGACCCGGGACTCCACCAACTCCGCGCGCCGGTCCTCGGCCCGCTGTTCCGCCGCGGGCGCCACGAACTCGCCGATGATCACGCAGGTCACCGCCAGCACCAGGCCGCCGCAGAGCGCCGCAATCCCGAGGCGCGCGGCGGAGACGCCGGCGGCCCGAAACACCGTGAGCTCGTTGTGGGAAGCGAGTTCACCCAACCCCAGCAATGCCCCGAGCAGCACCGACACCGTGAACATGTCGTACATGCCCTGCGGCATCTCCATGATGGTGTAGAGCGCCGCGTCCCAGAGGCTATAGTGCTCGTGGGTGTAGGTGACGTGTATCTCGCTCACGAAGTTGATGATGGCGGCGAGCATGGTGAGCACGAACAGCACCAGGAGCACGTTCACCACCACCGCGCGAGCGAGATAGATGTCCATGCGCTTCATGCGCGCCGTCCCTTGGCCGGCCCGAACAGCGCCTCGAGACCGTACTGCTGCGCCAGCATCGCCAGCACCACGACCACGAACAGCACATCCACCCACCAGATGCCGATTTGGGACGGGGCACTGCCCTTCTCCAGCCAGGCCCGGGCCAGCACACCCAGGTTGTAGTAGATGACGTACACCAGGATCGCCGCCACGAGCTTGCCATAGCGCCCCTGGCGTGGGGAGGTGCGGGCCAGGGGCACCGCCAACAGCACCAGCACGATAGCCGAGAGCGGCACCGACAGGCGCCACTGCAGCTCGGAGATGGCCTTGAGGTTGGGTACCGCCATAAGCTCGGGCGTGGAGTATTCGTCGAAGTAGTCGGTGCTGGAGAGGGCGCGCGCGGGCTGGATGACGATGCCATGCTCGGCGAAGCGCACGATGCGGTAGTCCGCGTGACCCGGGATGCCCTCGTAACGCCAGCCGTCCTTGAGGATCAGCATACCGCCGCCCGGATCCAGCTCCGTGCCCTGGCGCTGGCCGGTGGCGGCGGTGATCACGGCCATGCGGCCGTTGCTCGGCGCCTGGATGAACACGTCCTGCAAGGTAGTGCCGTCGGAGCTCACCTTCTGGGCGTAGAGCGCGCCACGGCCCTCCTCGTCCACCTTGAAGCTGCCGGACTCGAAACTCCCTACCTGCGCGTTATGCTGGGCGGCGGTGTTGATCACGCGCGTCATGCGCTGCGCCCAGGGGGCCACCTGCAGCGACAGCACCGCGAGGCCGAGCGCGATCAGCGCGGCGATGGCGAGCAGCGGCCGGTAGATCTGCGCGGGACCCACGCCGCAGGCCATGAGGGTCGTCATCTCGCTGTCCCGGTAGAGGCGGCCGAGCGCCAGCATCACCGCCAGGAACAGGGACACCGGCAGCACCACGATGAAGTAGTTGATGGAGGCGAGTCCGAGCAGCGTGAACACGGTGTCGCGCGGCAAACGTCCGGCGGCGGCGTCACCCAGCAGCACCGCGAAACGGTTGCTCAGCAGGATGAGCATGAGCACGCCGGTGACGCCGGCCACGGTCAGGGCCGCCTCCTTGGCGAGATAGCGATCCACGATGCGTATCACTGCGAGGCCCTGCTTCGGCACCGGTGCGGCGAT
>DASUBN010000119.1:0-2015 GCA_035763245.1 Gammaproteobacteria bacterium
GTGACGCTCAACCAGATGATGATCGCCATCTACCAGGCGAACCCTGAAGTCTTCATGCATAACATCAATCGCATGAAGGCGGGTTACATCCTGCGGATGCCGACGGCGAGCGACGCCCAGGCCGTGAGCGTGACCGACGCGAACGCCGAGGTGCGGGCCCAGATCGAGGCCTGGCGCAACAACCACGCCACGGCCGAGGCCGCGCCGGCCGCTTCCACCGCGGCTGCCGCCGCGCCGGCGCTGCAGCTCGTGGCCCCGAGTTCCGCCGCGGAGAGCAGTGCGCCGCTGCCGGGCGCCGAGAAGGAAGGCAACGGCGAAGCCAGCGCCAAAGCCGCCGTGCCCACCAAACCCGTGGCTACCGAGGAAGAGCATCCTGCTCCCGCGCCGGTGCCCAGTCCGACGCCGGCGGCTCCGCCCACCAACCAGGCGCCGCTTGCTGTCCAGAACAATCCCCTCGCTTCCATGCAGCAGCAGTCGGCACAACAGAATGCCGCCCCCGCGCCGGCGGTTCTGCCTCCGCCGCAGCCGGCGAAGAACGTGCCGCTCCCGTCCGTCAAGCCGAAACCTGCTCCCGTGAAGGCGCAGGAGTCAGGCGGCATCATGGACCTGATTTTCCCCTACGGCTTGATCGTGCTGGCGGCGATCCTGGTACTCGTCGGGGGCTTGATGGTGGCCAAGAAGCGCAAAGCCAGCAAACCTAACGCCTTCGGCAGCGGGGGCACCGCGCGCATCAAGGGCGCCGACTGGATGAAGCAGGAACAGGCGGGCGGCGACGACGCCACCGAGGCTGCATCTTCCACTACCCGCACCCGCAGCAAGATGAAGAAGGCGGCCAAACCCGCGGAGGCGACGCCCGAAGAGAAGACCGTCCTCGTGAATCCGCCGACCGAAGCGGCCCACGCCGAGGACAGTGACAAGACCATGCTCATGTCGGCCCCCCCGGCGGCGACGATGCAGGACACGATGGTCGGTGGCGGCAGTTCGAAGTTGGACGTCTCCGATCCGATGGCGGAAGCCGATTTCCACATGGCCTACGGCCTCTATGATCAGGCCGCCGACGTGCTGCGCAAGGCGCTGCGCCAGGATCCTTCACGCCAGGACATCGAGGTGAAGCTGCTGGAGGTGTTCTTCACCGCCGGCGACCGGGACAACTTTGTGAACGAGGCGAAGAAACTGCGTCAAGCCATGGGCACGGCCCCGAGCAAGGAATGGGAGAGCGTGGCCATCATGGGCCGCCAGGTGGCTCCTGACGAGCCACTGTTCACTTCGTCGGGCGCGCCCACGGCCGGCGCCGTGGACATCGCCCTCGAGACGGGCGGCACAGACACCGTGGTGAGCGACTTGGGCGATGCCTTCAGCCACAGCGCCGAACCTCCGGTGGTGGCCCATGCACCCGCCCCGGCGCAAGCTGCGCCCGCGTCCGACAACCTCATGGATTTCTCCCTGCCCGACCTGGAGCCGACCACGGCGGTCGCGCCGTCGATCGAGGCTCCGGCTGCCACCCCTGCTGCCGATGCCGGCGGCATGGAGTTCAACCTGGGTGATCTCAACTTCGAACCCACCCCGGCCAAGAAGGGCGGCGAGACCAAGGCCGCGCCAAGCCTCGGCACCGACGAGCCCACCGTGGCCACGGATTTCGGCACCGACTCCCAGGTGGAGTTCGACAAGGCCCTGAACGATTTGGCCGCGTTCGTGAACACCAACGTCCCGGCCCAGCCGGAGGCGGAAGCAGCGGGCGAAGCACCTGCCGTCACCGGTCTGGCCATGGACGATGCGTCGGAACCGGCCCCGGCCATGGCGGCCGGCGCCGACGAGCCCACCACCGGCAGCAGCATCGGCGAGATCGGCACCAAACTGGACTTGGCCCGCGCCTACATAGACATGGGCGATCCGGACGGTGCCAAGAGCATCCTCGCCGAGGTGATAGGCGAGGGCAACGCCCAGCAGAAGCAGGAAGCCCAGGAGCTTCTCAAACACGTCTCCTGAGCCGCCCGGCTCCGACTGATTCATACATT
>DASUBN010000120.1:0-3864 GCA_035763245.1 Gammaproteobacteria bacterium
TTTTCCGGAGCGCAGCTACGGCGTGGTGCACCGGCGCGGCAAGTTCCTGACGCCCCAGGCGCGGCGCTTCATAGAGTCTCTGGAACGGCCGGCGAGCGACTGAGAATGATCCTGCTCTTTAACAAGCCCTACGACGTGCTCTGCCAGTTCTCCGGTGAAGGCCGGACGACGCTCGCGGATTATATCGGCATCAAAGACGTCTATCCCGCCGGACGCCTGGACACGGACAGCGAAGGCCTGCTGGTGTTGACGGACGACGGCCGGCTGCAGAACCGCATCAGCCACCCGCATCACAAGCTGCCCAAGATATACCGGGTGCAGGTAGAAGGTCTTCCCGATGAGGAAGCCTTACAGCGCCTGCGCAAGGGCGTGACCCTGAACGACGGTCCGACGCTCCCCGCGAAGGCCCGCGCCATCCCGGAACCACAAAATCTCTGGCCGCGGGATCCGCCCATCCGCTTCCGCAAGCGGGTGCCGGATTCCTGGATCGAGCTGACGCTGCTGGAGGGCCGCAACCGGCAGGTACGCCGTATGACGGCGGCGGTGGGCCATCCTACGCTGCGGCTCATACGCTGGGCAGTCGGCGAATGGACGGTGGAAGGCCTGGAACCAGGGTGCTATCGCGAGGTCGGCTGAGCTCAGCGCTTCTTCCGGCCCACGATGCGCATGGCCATCTCGAGGGCTTGTTCATAGTTGAGACGGGGGTCTACCTGGGATTTGTAGGCCCGTTCCAAGTCCGCTTCCGTAAGGCCGCGCGCTCCGCCGGTGCATTCGGTGACATCGTCGCCGGTGAGTTCGAAATGCACGCCGCCAAGATGGCTGGCGAGCTGCTCATGCAGGGCGAAGGCGCTCTCCAACTCCGCGAGGATGTTCTCGAAGCGCCGGGTCTTAAGACCGTTGCTGGTGGTTTCAGTGTTGCCATGCATGGGGTCGCAGATCCACAGCACGTGCTTGCCACTCGCCTGCACCGCTTGCACCAAGGGCGGGAGCTTCTCTGCGATCGCCTTGGCGCCGAAGCGATGGATGAAGGTGAGGCGCCCGGGCTCATCGTCCGGATTCAGCGTATCCAGGAGCGCACGGATGCCGTCCACGGTCATCTGAGGCCCGATCTTCACCGCCATTGGATTGGCTATGCCCCGGAAATACTCCACGTGGGCGCCGCCGTGCTCACCGGTGCGCACTCCGATCCAGGGGAAATGGGTCGCCAGGTTGTACCAACGGCCGGTTTCGGCCACGAACTGGGTCTGGGCTTGCTCGTACATGAGGTGCAGACCTTCATGGCTGGTGAAGACCTCGACACCGGCGCTGTCAGCGGGCGGCTGACCGGAGATGGTCTCCATGAAACTCAGGGAATCCAGGATGGACTGGACGATGCGCCGGTATTCGGCCTCCAGCGGCGAATTGCGCACGAAGTCCAGATCCCAGTATTCCGGGTGGTGCAGGTCAGCGAACCCCCCGTCCACGAGCGCGCGCACATAGTTGAGCGTCAGCGCCGCGTGCTCATAACCCCGCAGCATCAGCTCCGGATCCGGGGTACGCTCTTTCAGGCTGAAGCCGGCACAGTTGATGATGTCGCCGCGGTAGCTCGGCAGCGTGAGGCCGTTACGGGTCTCGGTCTCCGCGGAGCGCGGTTTGGCGTATTGCCCTGCCAGGCGACCCACGCGGATCACCCGCTTCTTCATGCCATGGATGAGCACCAGACTCATCTGCAACAGGATCTTGAGTTTGTTGGCGATGGGCTCGGCGGTACAGTCGTCGAAGCTCTCGGCGCAGTCGCCGCCCTGCAGCACGAAGCGCTCACCGCGCTGGGCCTCGGCAAGCTGCAGCCGTAGTTTGTCAACCTCCCCCCAGGTCACGAGCGGTGGCAGACGGCTGATCTCCGCCAGCACCCGCTCCGCGGCGGCGGCATCGGGATACAAGGGTTGCTGGCCGGCGACGCGGGAGCGCCAACTGTCCGGCTTCCAGGGATGGAGGAATTCGCGGTCCATTGGGCCCGCCATGCTACACGCCGGCTGAGATCTGCGGAAGCGCGGGGTACGACGGACACGCAGTTTGTGGCAAAATTACGCGCTTTTGGCTGCTTCAACACGTCAAACCGCGTCCGCAGCGCGCGGCCGGCCGTCCAGGGGCGGTCCGGACCTTCATCAAAGAACACTTTTAGGAGTCTCGTCCATGCATCGCGTGCTCGTCCTCGGCGCCGGCAAGATCGGTTCCCTGCTCTCCGGCCTCCTGGCCTCCTCCGGCGACTATGAGATCAGCCTCGCCGACGCCAACGGCAAGGCCGCCGAGTCCGTGGCTGCCAGCCACAAACAGGCCGGCATCGCCATCAAGGCCTACCAGGTGGACGCCGCCAACAAGACCGCGTTGGAGACTCACCTCAAGGCCCATCCCGCCGATGCGGTGATCTCGAGCCTGCCCTACTTCTGCAATCCGCCGGTGGCCGAGGTGGCCCGCAAGCTCGACATGCATTATTTCGACCTCACTGAGGACGTGGAGGTAACCCGCGCCGTGACCGCGACCGCCCAGGGCGCCAAGACCACCTTCGCACCCCAGTGCGGACTCGCCCCCGGCTTCATCAGCATTGCCGCCAACGAGCTGATGCGCCACTTCGATGAGATCCACGACGTGAAGCTGCGCGTCGGTGCCCTGCCCCAGAACCCGGGCAACATGACCAAATACTCGCTAACCTGGTCTTCCGACGGCGTCATCAATGAGTACGGCAACACCTGCTACGGCATCGTGAACGGCAAAGAAGCCGCGCTGATGCCGCTCGAGGGACTTGAGACCATCCAGCTCGAAGGCAAGCTTTATGAGGCCTTCAACACCTCCGGCGGCCTGGGTTCCCTGGCCGAGACCTATGCCGGCAAGGTGCGCAACATGACTTACAAGACCATGCGTTACCCCGGCCATTGCGAGGTGATGCGCCTGCTCATGAACGACCTTGGCATGAACCAGGACCGCGACACCCTGAAACGCATCCTGGAGCGCGCAGTGCCGCGCACCGTGCAGGACGTGGTGCTCATCTATGTGTCCGTGAGTGGCTTGCAGCATGGCAAGTTCATGGAGGAGAGCTACTCCAACGCAGTGTATCCACAGGAGATCGCCGGCCACTTGTGGTCGGCGATCCAAGTGACCACCAGCGCCGGAATCGCCGCGGTGGTGGATCTCGTGCTCAAGGACCCGAAGAAATACCAGGGTCTGGTGATGCAGGAGCGCTTCAGCCTCACCGACGTGCTCAACAACCGTTTCGGCAAGGCCTATGCCCAGGCCGAGACCGCGGAACTCTCGGCGCGCAAGGTGCGCACCGGCGAAGCCGCAAAGCAGTTCGTGGCCTGAGTGACGAGTATCTAGGAGTTCCCATGGCCGACATCAGCAAGATCCTCTCCAACCTGGGCCTGTCCCAGGACAACGCGGGCACCTGGACCGCCACCGGCGGCTGGCGCAAGAGCGCCGGCGGCAAGGTGATCGAGTCCATCAATCCCGCCACCGGCCAGGTGGTCGCCAAGGTGCACTGCGCCACCGAGGCGGACTACGAGCAGGTCATCAAGGACTCGGAGGCCGCCTTCAAGGCCTGGCGCGAAGTGCCGGCGCCGAAGCGTGGTGAAGCCGTGCGTCTCATGGGCGAGGAACTGCGCAAGCATAAGGACGACCTGGGCAGCCTCGTGTCCCTGGAAATGGGCAAGATCAAGGCGGAAGGCGACGGTGAAGTGCAGGAGATGATCGACATCGCCGACTTCGCGGTGGGCCAATCGCGCATGCTCTATGGCCGCACCATGCATTCGGAGCGGGTGCGCCACCGCATGTCCGAGCAGTGGCATCCACTGGGCATCGTCGGCGTGATTTCCGCCTTCAATTTCCCGGTGG
>DASUBN010000121.1:0-7016 GCA_035763245.1 Gammaproteobacteria bacterium
GGGCCGGGCGCCGTTGCCGGCTGCTTCGTCCACGAGCGGCATGCCCGGGATTTCGAGCGTCCGCGCCTTGCCGGCTGGTGGGGCCACGACAAGGCCTCCCGCTTCCGCATGGGTCCTGAGTTCGTGCCCATGGCGGGCGCCGAGGGCTGGCAGCTCAGCAACCCGCCGGTGCTGGGGCTCGCCCCCCTGCTCGCTTCCCTGGAGATCTTCGATGAGGCGGGCATGACCCGGCTACGGGAAAAATCCCTCAAGCTCACGGCTTATCTTGAGTTCCTGCTCAAGGAGAAGCTCGCCGAAGAAATCGATGTCCTCACTCCCGCCGATCCTGCGCGCCGCGGCTGCCAGCTCTCCCTCAGGCTGCACAAGGGTCGGGACGCCGCGCGCACCGTATTCGTGCAGTTGGAAGAGGCGGGCATCACCGCCGACTGGCGCGAACCGGATGTGATCCGGGTAGCGCCGGTGCCGCTTTACAACTCCTGCACCGACGTATTCCGCTTCGTGGAGATCCTCGCCGGGCTGGTGCGGCCATGAAAACGGGGCCAGGCGGGAAGGTCACCCTGCTGGGTGCGGGTCTCGCCGGCAGCCTGCTGGCGGTGTATCTCGCGCGCCGCGGGTTCGAAGTGGAAATCCATGAGCGCTTGCCGGACATGCGCCGTTACGCCATCCCCGCGGGCCGCTCCATCAACTTGGCCCTGGCCCACCGCGGCATCCGCGCCCTCGATGCCGTGGGCCTCTACGCCGAAGTACGCAAGCTCCTCATCCCCATGCGCGGCCGCATGCTGCACGGCTTGGACGGCAGCCTGAACCTGACCCCCTACGGCCGCACACCGACGGAAGTGATCCATTCGGTATCACGCCCCGGCCTCAACATGCTGCTCATGGACGCGGCGGAGCAGGCCGGTGTACGCATCCACTTCGGGCGGCGCGTAGTGGATGTGGACTTCGACAGCGGTGATATCGCCCTCCTGGATGCCGACGGCAACCCTGCCCACGTCCACGCCGACACCCTCATCGCCACCGACGGCGGTGGCTCGGCCGTGCGCCTGGCATTGACGAAACGGCGCGGTATACACGTGCAGGAAGACCTACTACCCCATGCCTATAAGGAACTCACCATCCCCGCCGGGACCGGGGGGATCCACCGGATGGACAGGGAGGCCCTGCACATCTGGCCCCGGGGCGGTTACATGCTCATCGCCCTGCCGAATCTCGACGGAAGCTTCACCCTCACCCTGTTCCTGGCACGGGAGGGCGCGCCGAGCTTCGCAACCCTGGAGAAACCTGAGGCGCTGCAGGCGTTCTTCGCCGCCAACTTTCCGGATGCCCTCGAACTCATACCCGATCTTGTGCGGGAGTTCTACGCCCATCCCACGGGCCTCATGGGCACGGTGCACTCGGACTCCTGGCGAGACGGCGGCCGCGCCCTGCTTCTCGGGGACGCCGCCCACGCCATCGTGCCCTTCCACGGCCAGGGCATGAACTGCGCCTTCGAGGACTGCCTGGCCCTGGACGCCTGCCTGGAGAAGCACGGCGCCGACTGGCGGGCGGTGTTCGCCGAATTCGAACAGCAGCGCCGGCCGGATGCGGAGGCCATTGCCGCCATGGCGCTCGAGAACTACGTGGAGATGCGCGACGCGGTGCGCGACCCCAGGTTCCACTTGCAGAAGCAACTGGGCTTCCTGCTGGAGGAACGCCATCCCGGGGTATTCGTGCCGCGTTACTCGATGGTGATGTTCCACCACCTGCGCTACTCGGACGCCCGCATGCGCGGTGCCATCCAGCAGCGCATCCTGGACGAGCTCACCGGCGACAGCCAGGACCTGGTGGCGGTGGACATGGAGAAGGCCGATCGCCTGGTGCGCAGCGAGCTCGGCCGACTGGAGCGGGTGCAGTGAACCCGGAGACCCTGCTGGCGGACTTGAAGCGTGATCCCGACGTCCTATTCCAGGACCTCGACCTCGTGAACCGCCGTGGACTGCTGGTACGGATCACCGAAGCAGATTACCGCCGCGCCTCCTTCCTGGATCACCGGGTGCTCAGACCCGACACCGAGGGCGCCTGGTTCCCCCTAGCGCGCATCCTGAAAGAGGCGGCTGGAGTCGGTCAACCCCTCCCCCCCCACTTCATCTTCCACATCAGCCACTGCGGTTCCACCTTGGTCTCGCGCCTACTGAGTGAACTGCCGGGAAACTTGCCCGTGCGGGAACCCCTCCCCGTGCTCGGGCTCGCCATGCAGCGGCGCGAACTCAACCGTTCTGCGGCACGGATAACAGAGAGAGCCTGGGACGAACTCTTCGAACTTAGCCTCCGGCTCCTGGGCCGTGCTTATCGTCCCGGCGAGCGCAGCTTCATCAAAGCCACCAGTGCCTGCGTAAATCTGCTGGATCCCCTGGCCGCCAAATCCCCCGCCTCTCGCGCCCTCCTGCTCTACACCGATCTCGAAACCTGGCTTTGCACCATGCTACGGGACGAAGTGGTACGGGAGAATGGCCGCTTCTATGCTGCCGCCTGGCTTACAGATTTTATGGTCATGACAGGTCATACCGATATCATGCTCTCAGAACTCACGGATGCAGAGCAGTTCACCCTCAACTGGCTCACCGGCATGCTGCACTTCGAGAAAGCACGGCAAGCCACGCCCGAGCGGGTGCTGCCCTGCGACTTCGACGCCTTCCTGGCGGATCCGGGCGCCGGGCTCGAGTCGGCCGCGCGTTTCTTCGGGCTGGACAGCACCCGTGCCCGGGAGGCCGCCGTCGGCCGGCTGATGCACAGCTACGCCAAGAACCCGAACCAGGTTTACGACGGCAGCAAGCGGCGCCAGGAACTCAAGGAAGCCCGGGAGCGGTTCGGGAAAGAGGTGGAGACAGGGCTCGCCTTCGCCGCCCGCCTCTGCCGAGAGCATGCGATGCTGGAACCCAGCATCCCCCACTTTCACCGCTGAGGCTCAGCACCTCTCGAAAGTCAGGAAGTCGTAGTCGACAGGGTTCTTCTCGTCCGCCCGGTGTTCCTCACGGGAAGTCTCCCGCCATCCGCCCGTCTCAAGCTTCGGGAAGAAGGTATCCGCGTCCGTCCGCATATGCACCCGGGTGAGGTAGACCCGGTCCGTCCGGGACCAGGCCATCCGATAGATCTCGCCGCCTCCCACCACCATCGCTTCGGGTGCCGGTTCTGCGCGCACCAGAGCTTCCTCCAGGGAACGGCAAACCTCGACCCCCGGCGCAGCGAAGCTCCGGTCGCGGGTGATGACGAGGTTACGCCGCTCCGGCAAGGGACGGCCGATGGACTCCAGGGTCTTGCGGCCCATGATCACGGGTTTGCCGAGGGTGAGCCGCTTGAAATGCCTGAGGTCCGCCGGCAGGTGCCAGGGCATGCGCCCTCCCTTGCCGATGCCATCGTCCAGGCCCGCCGCCACCACCAGGGAGACGATCATCCGAGCTTGGCGCCGTTGAGGACGGCCTTGTCCGGCACCGCCAGGACTACGGTACCCGCCCGCAATTCCACCTTCTCGAAATCCTGCCAAGCGATCTCCAGCATGTCAGACGGCCACCGGTGCCTTGATGGCAGCGTGAGATTGGTAACCGACGATCTGGAAGTCCTCGAACACATAGTCGAAGAGGGTGGGTGGCCGGCGCTTGATCACGAGCCGGGGCAGCGGCTTGGGTTCGCGCTTCAACTGCTCCTCCACCTGTTCCATATGGTTCACATAGAGATGGCAGTCGCCCCCGGTCCAGATGAATTCCCCCGGCATGAGGTCCGTCTGCTGCGCCACCATATGCGTGAGCAACGCGTAGGAGGCGATATTGAACGGCACCCCCAGGAAGATGTCGGCGCTACGCTGATAGAGCTGGCAGGAAAGCCTGCCGCCGGCCACGTAGAACTGAAAGAAGGCGTGGCAGGGCTGCAACGCCATCTGCGGCAGGTCCGCCACGTTCCAGGCGCTCACGAGCATGCGGCGGGAATCCGGGTTCTTCCTCAGGTCCTCCAGCACGCGGCTGATCTGGTCGATGTGGCGGCCATCAGACGCGGGCCAGGAGCGCCATTGGTAGCCGTACACCGGGCCCAGGTCGCCCTTCTCATCCGCCCATTCGTCCCAGATGGTGACGCCGTTGTCCCGCAGGTACCGGACGTTGGTCTCGCCTTTCAGGAACCAGAGCAATTCGTGGATGATGGAGCGGAAGTGCAGCTTCTTGGTGGTCACCGCCGGGAACCCGGCGGCGAGGTCGAAGCGCATCTGCCGGCCGAACAGGGAGAGCGTGCCGGTGCCAGTACGGTCGCTCTTGCGCGCACCATGGTCGCGCACATCGCGCATGTGCTCGAGGTACTGCTTCATGCCGGGCGGCGGTAGGCGAGCACCAGGAGCACGACGCCGGTGAGGATGAGCGGCAGGGATAGAATCTGTCCCATGGTTACCCAGCCGAAAGCCAGGTAGCCCAGCTGGACGTCCGGCATCCGCACGAACTCCACCAGGAAGCGGAACGTGCCATACAGGAGGGCGAACAGACCGGAGATCGCCATGCGCGGACGGGACTTGGCGGAGTAGATCCACAGCACCGTGAACAGCACCACGCCCTCCAGCAGGAACTCATAGAGCTGGGTGGGCAGGTGCGGCGGCGTATAGCCGCTGACCGCACCGTTGCAATAGCTCCCGAAACGCGGGTCGGCGCAGTTGAGGCGCATGGCCCAGGGCAGATCCGAGACCTTCCCCCAGAGCTCGCCGTTGATGAAGTTGCCGATACGCCCCGCGCCCAAGCCTATGGGCACGACCGGTGCGATGAAATCCGTGAGATCGAAGAAATGCCGTCCCTGCCGCCGTCCGTACAGCCACATGGCGAAGAGCACGCCCAGGAGGCCGCCGTGGAAGGACATGCCGCCGTCCCATACCTGGAAAAGGGTCCAGGGGGCATGGATGAAGGTGGGGAAATCGTAGAACAGCATGTAGCCGATACGACCGCCACCCACCACGCCCAAGGCCACGTAGAACAAGAGGTCCTGGAGCTGTTCCGAGGTCCAGCCGCTGGCCGGTCTGCGGCTGCGCAGGTACATGCACCAATAGCCCCCCAGGAAGCCCACGAGGTAGGTGATGCCGTACCAGTGGATGGCGGGCTGGAAGGTGTGACCGAAGAGATGCCAGGTGCCGAGGGAGAGGGCGACGGGATCAATATTGGGATAGGTCAGCATGGCGGCGGATTTTAACACAGGGGGTTTTGGCTAAACCGTGACCACCCTGACGTAGAACGCCTTGAGATAAGAAGTCTCGGGGATGGCGGGATGCACCGGATGGTCCGGCGCCTGCATGCCCTGCTCCAGCACCTGGGCATCGCGGCCGAGGTGCCGCGCCGCAGACTGGATCGCCGCCAGGAGATCGGCGCCCGCCATGTGGTGGGAGCAGGAGCAGGATACGAGCATCCCGTCCCGATCCAGCACCTGCATGGCGAGCTGGTTCAGACGCCGGTAGGCCTCACTGCCCGCGACGAGGTCCTTGCGGCGCTTGACGAAGGCGGGCGGATCCAGCACCACGACGCCGAACTTCTCGCCGGCCTCCCTCAAGCCCTTGAGGGCATCGAAAGCGTCTTCCTCGCGCAGACCGAGTTCCACGCCGTTGGCCTTGGCGTTGCGCCCCGCCCAGCTCAAGGCGGTGGCGGAGCTGTCCACGGCGGTCACCGCCGCAGCGCCGTGGGCCGCTGCCTGCACGCCCCAAGCACCCACGTAGCTGCACACATCCAGCACCTTCTGCCTCTTGATGTAGGGGAAGAGCCGGGCGCGGTTGGCGTACTGGTCGAAGAACCAGCCGGTCTTCTGCCCGCCCGAGAGGGGCACCTCGAACCCGAGGCCGTGCTCCTCCACCTGCACCGAGTTGGGAACGGTGCCTAGCGCGACCTCGGTGTAGAGCGGCAGGCCCTCCAGTTCGCGGATACCGGTGTCATTACGCATGAGGATGGCCTTGGGGCAGACGACCTTCTCGAGCGCCGTCACGATATCCGTTTTCATGCGTTCCATCCCGGCGGTGGTGATCTGCACCACCAGCACGTCGCCGTAACGGTCCACCACGAGCCCGGGCAGGCCGTCGGACTCGCCGAAAGCCAGGCGGTAATAGGGCTTGGGGTAGAGCCGCTCACGCAGCGACAGCGCCACATTGAGGCGGTGCACCAGCAGCGAACGGTCAGGCAGGTGACGCGGGTCCCGGGACAGGATGCGCGCCGCAATCAGGGAATTGGGGTTCACATAGCCCGTGCCGATGGCCTGGCCGCCGGCCGCCTGGATCTCCACCAGGTCTCCCGGCGTGAAGCCCTTGAGCGGGCTCTTGCCGGTGTCCACTTCGTTGCTGAACACCCACAGGTGCCCCGCACGCAGACGACGGTCCTCATTCTTCTTCAGGATGAGCGGCGGCAGGGACATGGGGAGAAGCGCCGGGTTTTGCGGCTTATATAGGGTTGCAGGTATTCTAACAGCGGGTGGCACATGAACGAAGCTCCGCATACCAATAAGCTGGCGCGGGAGACGAGTCCTTATCTCCTGCAGCACGCCCACAACCCCGTGGACTGGCACGCCTGGAACGAGCAAGCCCTCGAGCTGGCCCGCGCCGAGGACAAGCCGATCCTGCTGTCCATCGGTTATGCCGCCTGCCATTGGTGCCACGTGATGGCCCATGAATCCTTCGAAGACCCGGACACCGCTGCGCTCATGAACAAGTTGTTCGTGAATGTGAAGGTGGACCGGGAGGAGCGTCCGGACCTCGACCGCATCTACCAGCTCGCCCACCAACTCATCGCCCAGCGGGGTGGTGGCTGGCCGCTCACCGTGTTCCTCACCCCCGGTGACCTCACGCCCTTCTTCGCCGGTACCTACTTCCCGCCCACGGCCCGCTACGGCATGCCGCCGTTCCAGGAAGTGCTGGTACGAGTGGAGGAGTTCTACCGGGAGAACAAGCAACAACTGAACGACCAGAACACGCAACTCCTGGAAGCCCTGGCTCGCATCGGCGGCATCGAGACCGAATCCGCGGACGAGATGGACGC
>DASUBN010000122.1:0-6564 GCA_035763245.1 Gammaproteobacteria bacterium
GATGGCTGTATCCAACTGCGCGTCCCGTCCCTTCACCACGTCCCCCGGCAGGTCATCCACCTGGATGTCGGGATCGACGCCGTGATTCTCCATCACCCACTGTGAGTCGAGACCGAATTCGGTGCTCTCCGGCACCGTGATGTAACCGTTGTCGAGCAACTGCCAGTCGCCGCGGATGCCGCGTACGCCGCCCCAGGTGCGCATGCCGATGAGCGGACCCAAGCCGTACTTGCGGAAGTAGTAAGGGAAGATGTCGCCGTCAGAGGCTGAGTACTCGTTGATGAGACAGGCCTTGTAGCTGTAGGAAAGGACCTGAGGTTCGGTGCCAGGCGCCCCTTCGCGATCGGCGGTCATGCCAGCCAGCACCCGGCGCAGGCGTTCCAGCAGGATCTGGTCGATGAAGCCACCGCCGTTGAAGCGGTCGTCGACGATGAGTCCCTGTTTGTCTATCTGAGGGTAGAACTGGTCGATGAACTGCTTCATGCCGTTCGCGCCCATGTCGTCCAGGTAGACGTAGCCGATCTTGCCGCCGGACGCCTTGGACACGTACTCGCGGTTGTGGCGTATCCAGTCGTCCTGGCGGATCGTGCCCTCGTCGTGCAGGGTCTTCACGGTCACATCGTGGCGCCCCTTGCCCGCGGCGTCGTCCGCCAGGGTGAGCGTCACGGTCTCGCCTCGGGTACCCACGAACAGGCTGTAGATGTCGGTGGGCAGCTTCAGGTCATGGCCGTTCACCGCCAGTACGTAGTCGCCGACCTTCGCCTCCACACCCGGCTCGGTCAAAGGCGAGAGATACTCCGCCTTGGTGTTGTCGCCCGGGTAGATCTTGGAGATGTAGTAGCGCCCCGATTTCGGGTCCACGCCGTAGTCCGCACCCACAAGGCCGGTGGGCACCGGCGTCACGCCGTAGTTCATGTCGCCGCCGCCCACGTAGGTGTGGGAGTTGGAGAGCTCGCCCTGGATCTCGCCGATCAGGTAGTCGAGGTCCTCGCGATGACCCACGTAGGGCAGGAGCTTCCCGTACTTCACCCGGACCGCGTCCCAGTCGACGCCGTTCATCTTGTCGTTGACGAAGAAATCCCGTTCCAGGCGCCAGGCCATGTGGAACATCTCGGTCCACTCCGCGCGCGGGTCCACCTTCATCAGCATGTGGGAGGTGTCCACATCCTTCGGCTTGGCGTCGCCGTCGGCCGTGTCCAAGAGCGCGAACTTGCCGTCCTGGGTGTTGATGAGCGCGGTCTTGCCGTCGGCCGAGAGCGCGTAGGAGGCGAGATCCGTGGTCAACACCTTGTCCTTGCGCTTCGCGACTTCGAACACGTGCAGTGCGCTGTGCTCGCCGGAGAGCGGGCCCTCGATGGTGGCGTTGGGCTGGGTCTCGTAGTAGAGATGCCCGGAGGTGGCGGTGAGCCCGACGATGTTGTCCGCCGGTATCGGTACCGCCACGGCGCGGGCCATCAGGCCATCCACGTCGATGTGCAGCGGCTTCGTTCCCTTGCTCTTGTCCTGCTCGCCGCCGCCAGCCTTCTCATCCTTGGCGGGCGCGCCCTCGTCCGAGCGTGGTGCGAAGGGTGAGAGGGCGTCCTTGTCCAAGGTGGCGACGTAGATACCCGCCATCTTCAGGGTGGCGACGTTGAACTCGCTCTGACTGAAGGTGGGGTTCTCGTGCCGCAGCGACACGAAGTACAAGTACTTGCCGTCTGGGTCGAAGGCCGGGTTGAAGTCGGCGTCGAAGCGCGAGCTCACGAGCGTCGACTTGGCGGCCTCCAGGTTGTAGAGCCAGATGCCCGGCTGCTGGTTGTCGCGCTGCTGGCTCCAGGCGAGCCAGCGGCTATCCGGCGACCAGGTGTAGTCGTGGATCTCACTGAATTTGTCCTGGGAGACCTTGACCGCCTTGCGGCTCTTCACGTCCAGGTACCAGAGCTGATGCAGGTTGTCGGAGAAAGCGAGCTTAGAGCCGTCCGGCGACCAAAGCGGCCGGTAGAAGTAGCCGGTCCTGAACTCAGTGAGCACCTGCTCGGCGCCGCCCTCCGAGGGACGTATTGCGATCTCCTCCTCGCCGGAGACATCGGTCTGGTAGGCGATCCACTTGCCGTCCGGCGACCAGGAGGCATTCTCCTCCTTGGCGCCGGAGGTCTGGGTCAGGTCGCGGGTGTTGCCGTGCTCGGCGGGCAGCGTGAACAGGTCGCCGCGCGCCACGAGCAGCACGCGCTTGCCGTTGGGCGAGACGTCGAAGTCGTTGCCGCCCGCCGGGTCGTTCACCTGCATGAACTTGGACGCATCCACGTAGCGCACGCCGGTCTCGCGGCCATCGTCCGGCACATCGACGCTGAGCTTGTGCAGCTGCTCGGAGGGCAGATCGAGCACGTAGAGCGACCCGCCCTGCTGGAACGTGATGCCGTCGTCGCCCAGGCTAGGCCAATCGAGATCGTAGTCGGTGAAGTGCGTGACCTCGTGGGTCTGCTTGGTGCCGAGGTCCAGCGCCCAGATGTTCATACGGTGATCGTCGCCCCGATCCGAGGCGAAGTATACGGTGTTGCCGTACCACATCGGGTCGATGTCGCTGCCCTTCCAGTCGGTGAGCTGGACGTCCGCGCCGGTCTTGAAGTCATGGGTCCACACGTTCTGATGCAGGCCGCCGGCGTAGCGCTTCCAGGTGCGGAAGTTGCGGAAGATGCGGTTGTAGGCGATGGTGCTGCCGTCCGGGCTCCAGCTGAACATGCCGCCCTTGTCGAGCGGCATCAGCTCCTCAGGACCGCCGGACACCGGCACGGTGAAGTAGCGGCCGAACCAGCTGTTCATGGAGCTGCGACGCGACAGGAACACCACCTGCTTCGAGTCCGGCGTCCAGCCGAGCACCATGTTGTCCGGTCCCCAGCGCTCAGGCGCGCCGTCCACGACGTCGGAATGGAAGGTGAGGCGGCGGGCATCACCGCCGGCGGCCGGGATCACATAGACGTCGGTGTTGCCCTGGTACTGTCCGGTGAAGGCGATCCACTTGCCGTCCGGCGAGTAACGCGGCATCACGTCATACCCGGGATCGCTGGTGAGGCGCGCCGCGGTACCGCCCTGGCGCTGTACTTTCCACAGGTTGCCGTAGGCCTCGAACACCACGCTGTCTCCATGCAGGGTGGGGAAGCGGGTGAAAGTCGTGTCGGCCCGGGCGGAGCCCATGGCGGCGAGCCACAGCAGGGCAGCGGCGAGCCAGGCCAGTCGCTGGGGGGAGGGGGTCATAAGGGTGCTCCTCAGATGGGTGCTTCTTAAGTCGGTCGATTGGGGTAGGGACCCCGGTCCGATGCTTTGGTTCAAGCCGGGAACGGGACCTGGGGGGGCCAAGGATACCCCGTCAAACCCGTCGGGAAGGCGCCGATATGGCCGGGCCGGAGGGCGCTAAGGTATCCTTAGCCGGCCTTTTGAGCACACTCCCGGCCCATGAAGCCGGGGGCCCATCATCCCAGGAGTATCAGATCATGCGTCATGGATTCCTCGCCGCTGCGCTCGTCGCGGCCGGCCTGTTCGTGTTTTCCTCTGCTCAAGCTTCCAGCGCCGGCCCCAAGATCGCCGTCGTGGACGTGCAGGCGGTGATCACCAATTCGCACCGCGGCCAGGAGGCCAAAGCGGCGCTGCAGTCCGCCGCCGCCCAGTACCAGACCCAGGCCGGGTTGGACGACAAGCGCAAGAAGGCCCTGGCCCTCAAGGACCAGCTGGACAAGGCCGACACCAAGAGCGCGAGCTACCAGAAGCTCCTCAAGCAGTACCAGGAGTCCTACGGCGAGCTGCAGCAGGGCGCCAACGAGGTGCAGCAGCTGCTCCAGAAGCGCCAGCAGGAGCTCCTGCAGCCCATCGAGCAGGAGCTGCAGACGGTGATCGCGCAGTACGTGAAGGACAACAACATCGACATCCTGCTGAACAAGGGTGCCAGCGTGATCAGCGCCAGCGAGGCCTACGACGTGACCACCAGCGTGACCGAGTCCCTCGACAAGGACTGGGCGCAGCTGCAGAAGACCCCCGCTCCCGCCGCCTCCACCAAGGCGGGTCACTGATCCGCCTAAGGCCGGCAAGCCGCGCATGATCGACCTGCGCAGCGACACCGTCACCCTTCCGTCCGCCGCCATGCGTCAAGCCATGGCGGCGGCGGAGGTGGGGGACGACGTGTTCGGCGACGACCCCACGGTCAACCGCCTGCAGGCGAAGCTCGCCGAGATGACCGGCCACGAGGCCGGTCTCTTCTTCCCCAGCGGCACCCAATCCAACCTCGCCGCGCTCATGGCGCACTGCGCCCGGGGCGAAGAATTCGTGATCGGCAGCCTCGGACATAGCTATAAGTACGAGGCCGGCGGCGCCGCGGTGCTGGGCAGCCTCTGGCCCCAGCCCCTCGAGTACGAGGCGGACGGCAGTCTGGACCTCAAGAAGGTGGCGGCCCTCATCAAGCCCGAGGACGCCCACTTCGCCAAGACCCGCCTCCTGGTACTGGAGAACACCCAGAACGGCAGGGTGTTGCCGCTCTCTTATATAGAAGAGGCCTCCGCCTTCGCCCGCTCCAAAGGCCTCGCTATCCACCTCGACGGTGCCCGGGTGTTCAACGCCGCCGTGAAGCTCGGGGTACCCGTGCTCACGATCGCCAGGCACTTCGACAGCGTCTCCCTCTGCCTCTCGAAGGGCCTAGGCGCCCCCGTCGGTTCGGTGCTCGTGGGCCGGAAGGACTTCATCGCCCGCGCCCATCGCATCCGCAAGATGCTGGGGGGCGGCATGCGCCAGGCCGGTGTGCTGGCCGCCGCGTGCCTGTATGCCGTGGAACACCATGTGGCACGCCTTGCCGAGGATCACGCCAACGCCAAGGCGCTGGCTGAAGGTCTCGTGGGACTGCCCGGGCTCGCGCTCGATCCCAAGCTCGTCCAGACCAACATGGTGTTCGCCGCCCTGGACCCCGCGAGGGTAGACGGGCTCGTGAAGCACCTTAAAGAAGCTGGCATCGTGATCCTGCCCAATCCCAGTCTAAGGCTCGTCACGCACCTGGACGTGAGTCGCGAGGACGTGGACAAGGTCATCACCGCCTTCAAGAATTACTTCCATGCTTAAGGTCGGCGCCAAGAGCTTCATACCCCAGCGCATCTTCTGCGTGGGACGCAACTACGCCGACCACGCCAAGGAACTCGGCAACATCATGCCGAGCCCCGGTTCCACGCCCATCATCTTCATGAAGCCCGTCACCAGTCTGGTCATGCAGGGCGCGCCCCTGCACCTGCCTCAGGGCCTCGGCGCCGTGCATCACGAGATGGAGCTGGTGCTGGTCCTCGGGCAGGGCGGTCGGGACATCGCGCCCGCAGCCGCGCTCAAGCACGTCGCCGGGGTTACCTTGGGGCTGGACCTCACCCTGCGTGACGAGCAGGCACGTCTGAAGGAAGCGGGCGCCCCTTGGGAGCTCGCCAAGGGTTTCGACGATGGCGCGGCGCTGGGTAATTTCACTCCGGTACCGGGTCCCTTCGACCTGCAAGCGCTCGACATGCTCTGTACCGTGAACGGCCAGGTGCGCCAGCACGACAACACCCGACACATGCTGTTCCCGGTGGCGACCGTCATCGCTTTCCTGAGCCGCCGCTGGCGGTTGCTGCCCGGCGACCTCATCTACACCGGCACGCCCGCGGGGGTGGGGCCGCTTAGGCCCGCCGACCGCATAGAGATCAGTTCACCCTCGCTAGGCAGTTTCGCCTGGGACTGCAAGTGATCCCGGAAGACCGCAGGCAGCTCGCCGAAGCGGTGCGGCAGGCCTGTCTCGAAGCCGCAAAGAAGGGCTACGAAGAGGCCGCCCAGGGCGGTCTCTGCCACGAGGGGGCGGTGGAGGCCAGCTTGGATGCCATACGCATGGTGGATCTCAAGATCCTGCTCGCCGCGCCGCCCAAGGCCAAAAATCCCGGCTAGAACCTTAGCACCCGGTCCCCGGGACGCTACAATCTGCGCGTTGCAGCCTCACATTGAACCCGGGGAGCCCGCCGAGAGCGATGAACACCAAGCCCGTAGCCGAATTCGTCCGTCACCACTACCGCCATTTCAACGCCGCCGCGCTCATCGACGCCGCGGACGGATACATCAAGCTGCTGAAGTCCGGTGGCAAGATGATGGTGACACTCGCCGGCGCCATGAGCACCGCCGAACTCGGTCTCTCGCTCGCCGAGATGATCCGCCGCGACAAGGTGCACATCATCACCTGCACCGGCGCGAACCTGGAAGAGGACATCTTCAACTTGGTGGCCCATGATCACTACGTGCGCGTGCCCAAGTACCGCGAGCTCTCCCCCGAGGGCGAGCAGAAGCTGCTGGACCGGCACCTGAACCGCGTCACGGACACCTGCATCCCCGAGGGCGAGGCCATCCGCCGCATCGAGAAGGCGATCCTCGACGAGTGGCAGGCGGCGGACAGGAAGGGCGAACGCTATTTCCCGCATGAGTTCTTCTACCGCATCATCCGCTCCGGCGTGCTCAAGCAGTACCACCAGATCGATCCCAAGGATTCCTGGATGGTGGCGGCCTGCGAGAAGAACATCCCCATCATCGTCCCCGGCTGGGAGG
>DASUBN010000123.1:0-4077 GCA_035763245.1 Gammaproteobacteria bacterium
TGCCGATGCGCTGGAAGATGCACAGCGGACAGGGTTCGAGATGCTGGTGGAACTGCGCGAAGTAGGCGTAGCCCAGGAGCGCGGCGCAGACGAGGAATCCGGCCAGGTTGACCGGGCGGCGTGACAGCTTCATGGAAAGCCTCTGCGGATGCGAGAAGGCTCAAGGATGCCCGCCCGCGGCGGACATGGCAAGGCCGGGACTTATTGCCGCTCCAGGACCTCGCGCTCCATCGCCTCGAAGCCGGCGTGACGCACATCCTTACCGCGCACGAGGTAGATCACGTATTCGCAGATGTTCTTGGCGTGGTCGCCGATGCGCTCCAGGGCGCGGGCCGACCACATCACGTCCAGTACCCGGCGGATGGTGCGCGGGTCTTCCATCATGAAGGTGATGGACTGGCGCGACAGGGCGTCGTACTCCCCATCGACCCGCTCGTCCTCCTTGGCGACCCGCACCGCCGCTTCCGCGTCCAGACGCGCGAAAGCGTCGAGCGCGTCATGCAGCATGGTGCGCACGTGGTTGCCCAGGTGCTCGATCTCGCGATAGTTGGTGTTGGGGCGCTCCTGCTCGGCCAAGCGCGCGGCGAAGCGGCCGATCTTCTCCGCCTCGTCGCCGATGCGCTCCAAGTCGGTGATGGTCTTGATGATGGCGAGGATGAGGCGCAGGTCGCTTGCAGCCGGCTGGCGGCGGGCCAGGATGCGGCTGCACTCCTCGTCGATGGAGACCTCGAACTGGTTCACCTTGAAGTCGTGCTGCTCGATGGCACGACCGAGCTCGCTGTCGCCCTCGGTGAGGGCCCGCAAGGCATCCACGATCTGCTGCTCCACGAGGCCGCCCATGGCGAGCACGCGGTTGCGCACGTCCTCGAGCTCCTCGTTGAACTTCTGCGAGATGTGGTGTGTCAGGTTCAGTTTGTCCATGGTCCTACCCGCGTTGTGGCCTATGCCGCGGTCCCGACCCAGTATACGCCGGGTGGCCCGTGACGGTATCTATATGCTTCAGGCGATGCGCGCCTCGCGCGTTACCCGGTCCATGGGGAAGCGGCAGCTGAAGACGCTGCCCTTGCCCGGTTCGCTCTCCACCCTCAACTCCGCTGCATGCCGCTGCAGCACGTGCTTGACGATGGCGAGACCCAAGCCCGTACCGCCGCTGTCGCGGCTGCGGGAACGGTCCACCCTGTAGAAACGCTCGGTCAGCCTCGGGATGTGCTCCGGGGCGATGCCGACACCGGTATCGCTCACGCTCAACAGCGCCCCATCGCCGTCCGCCTGCCAGCGGATGCGTATCCGGCCGGAATCCGGGGTGTAGCGCATGGCGTTGAACACCAGGTTAGAGAAGGCGCTGTAGAGCTCCGCATCCGCACCCAGGATCCAGAGCGGCTCGCCGATCTCCACCGCCACGTCGCGCGGGCCGTAGCCGAGGGCCAGAGCCTCGCGCTGGATACGTTGCAGCAGCGAGGGCACGTCCACCGGCGCGAAAGGCGCCTCGCGCGCCTCGGTCTCGAGCCGGGAGAGCTCCAACAGGTCCTTGATGATGTCGGACATGCGCTGCATCTGGTGCTCCATCTCGGCGAGCGGGCCGCCCCAGTCACCCTCGAGACGGGCGTCGGCGCGCATGGCGTCGAGGTAACCGCTCACCACCGTGAGCGGCGAGCGCAGCTCGTGTGAGGCGTTCGCCACGAAGTCGCGACGCATCTCCTCCAGGCGATGCAGGCGCGTCACGTCCCGGGCAAGCAGCAAGCGCTGATCACTGCCATAGGGCACCACGTGCAGGGCGATGCGCACGCCGGGCGAGACCGGCGACGGGATGCCTAAGGGCTCCTCGAAGTTGCCGTGGCGCAAATAGCCTACAAAATCAGGGTGCCGGATGAGGTTGCCGATACGCCGCCCCAGGTCCTGCCCGGGCCGGAGGCCCAGAAGCCGGCTCGCGGCGTCGTTGAACCAGATGATCTCCCACAGCGCGTCCAGCACCACCACCGCATCCGGCATGGCAGAGGTGGAGTTGCGGAACTCGCGCAGCAGATAGGCGATGCGGCGTTTGCGCTCACGGTCGCGGCGGCGCAGACGGTAGAAGTGGTTGAAGATCTCGCCCCACACTCCGAGGGACGAGGGGGTGGCGAACTGGCGGCCGCGGCGCAGCCAGCGGTCGAGCCGGTAGAGGTTGATGACGTGCCAGACGAGATAGACACCGGCCGAGAGGAACAGCCAGGCGAAGGTGTGGCCGAACACCAGCCCACCGACGATGGCGAGCAAGAGCAGGAACAGGAAGGTCAGGACTTCCTGCCGCCAGCCCGGATTCATTGCTGCGGGCCTTGGGAGGAGAAGCGATAGCCGCTGCCGCGCACGGTCTGGATGTAGGAATCGCAACGATGCGGGGCGAGCGCCTTGCGCAGGCGGCGGATGTGCACGTCCACCGTGCGTTCCTCGATGTAGACGTTGCCACCCCAGACCCGGTCCAGCACTTGGGCGCGGCTGAACACCCGCTCCGGCTGGGACATGAAGAACTTGAGCAGGCGGTACTCCGTCGGGCCAAGCGTCACTTCGGCGCCGTCGGCGCTAACCCGGTGGCTGGCGGGATCGAGGCGCAGGTCGCCGATGGCCAGCGCCTCGCCTTCCGCACCCGCAGCCCGGCGCAGCAGCGCCTGGATGCGCGCCACGAGCTCCCGGGCGGAGAAGGGTTTGGTGAGGTAATCATCAGCGCCGCTCTCGAGACCCATGACCTTGTCATCCTCGGCGGCGCGGGCAGTCAGCATGATGATGGGGAGTTCTCGGGTACCCTCGTCCCGGCGCAGGGCCCGGGCCAGCTCCAGGCCGGAAAGGTCCGGCAGCATCCAGTCCAGGAGCACCAGGTCCGGGCTGTGATCCACCAGGGCGCGCCGCGCCGCGGAGGCGTCCTCCGCTTCGGTGACCGTGAAACCCGCTCTTTTGAGGGTGAAGACCACCATCTCACGGATGGCCCGTTCGTCTTCCACCACCAGGATGCGCTTCTCTTCCATGCTTTTCCCGCCCGGCGGGTACAGGGAATCGCCGGCAGAAATATTAAATCAAGGTAACATGACAGATTGGTTAAATCTTGGGTGTAGCCACGTTATCTCGCAGATAAACCGGCACTGCCCGTTCCGGTGAAACCGCCCCACCCTGCTGCAAAGCCTTATAACCTATTCTGGCGATATCACCCGCCGTGGCATGGCAACGCGCGTCCACACCCTCAAGATTGGATACCCGACCTTTTAAGGCCTCTGGATAGGCCGCCCAGCCGGAACCAGCGCCGTACCAGGCGCCGCCGGCGGGCACCGCGAGCGCCTCGGGCGGGCTCAGGGATTCGGCTGCTAGTATCTTGGCCTCCTCGCCCCGGATTTCGAAAGCCGCCCAGTACACCTCGTGCATGTGCGCATCGAGCGCCGCCAGGATACGTCCGGCGCCATGCCGCCGGTGGGCAGAGACGGCCAGGGCTGAAAGATTCGAGACCGGCACCACCGGGATGGCGGCCCCATAGGCGAGCCCCTGAGCCACGGCGGCGGCCACCCGCAGGCCCGTGAAAGCGCCGGGCCCGCGCCCGAAAGCGAGGCCGTCCAGGCCTTTAAGTTTGAGGCCGACCTCAGCCAGGAGTTCCTCCACCATGGGCAATAACACCTCGGCGTGGACCCGCTCGGCCGCCGTTTCGCGCTCCAGGAGCCGGCCGTCAACCAGGAGGGCTACGGAGCAGCGCTGGTCCGCGGTATCGAGAGCCAGGAACTTCATGCCGCCGTCCCCGGCACGTCCTCCAGCACCTGCCGCAGGAAGCGCCGCACCTCGGCCAGGTCCCGGGTAGGCCGCATGGGCGGCAGGCTCTCCCGGAACACCCGCCCATAGGGTTTGGTCACGAGACGCGGGTCGCAGATCATCATCACACCCTTGTCGGTGGCGTCGCGGATCAGCCGGCCGACGCCCTGCTTCAGGGCGATGACCGCCTGGGGCAGCTGGTATTCCATGAAGGGGTTACGGCCCTCGTTCTGCATGAGGTCGAGCCGCGCCTTCAGCACCGGGTCCCCGGGCGAGGCGAAAGGCAGCTTGTCGATGATCACCACCGAGAGCGCC
>DASUBN010000124.1:0-2579 GCA_035763245.1 Gammaproteobacteria bacterium
TCAAGCTGCTGTAGATAGGGCACGAGCAGGCGCAGGTCTTGGCGATAAGGGATCACCGCGCGGGTGGAGGCTTCCCAGAAGTTCCCGTACCAAACCCCGAGCAACGCCAGGAGCACCGGCAGGTTGCGCTCCAGGGGAGCGTCCTGGAAATGCCGGTCCATGCGGGCAGCGCCGTGCAGCAACGACTCGAAGACGGGGTAACCGTGGCACAGGGCGATGGACAAGCCCACCGCGGACCAAAGGGAATAGCGTCCACCCACCCAATCCCAGAACCCGAACACCCGCTCGCCGGGGATGCCGAACTGCGCGGCCTTGTCCGGCGCCGCGGACACGGCGGCAAAATGCTGGGCCACCGCGGCCTCGCCAAGCGACTCCGCGAGCCAGGCACGCGCCGTGTGGGCGTTAGCGAGAGTTTCCTGGGTGGTGAAGGTCTTGGAGGTGACGATCACGAGCGTCGTGGCGGGGTCGAGAGGCTGCAGCATCCGCGCCACGTGCATGGGGTCCACGTTGGAGACGAAATGGCCGCGCAGCTTCGGGCCCTTGAGCGGCGCGAGCGCTTCCACCACGAGTTCCGGACCCAAGTGGGAGCCGCCGATGCCGATGTTCACCACATCGGTGTAGCGACGGCTGGCATGGACCTGCTCGGTGAAAGCGCGCATGCGGGCGAAGGTCTCGGCCACCTGGGCAGCCTCCCGGGCGAGGCCCGCTGGCACCTCGCCGGGAGGCGTGCGCAGCAGGACATGCAGCGCGGCGCGGCCTTCGGTGTTGTTCACCGTGTCGCCCTCGAAGAGCTGTCGGCGCCAGTCCAGGAGCTTCGCTTCCTCGGCCAGGCGCAGCAGCAGGCGCAGGGTCTCGGGGGTGGCGAGGTTGCGGGAGTAATCCGCGTGCAGACCCTCGAGCTCGAGGGAGAAAGCCTCGACGCGGCGCGCATCGTCCGTCAGCACGTCATGGAACGAGGCGCGCTCGAAGGACGCTTGGTGGGCTATGAGCGCCTTCCAGGCTGGGGATTGGGTGATGGAAGCCATGTCCTACGTTAACCCGCCTCACGGGGGTTTTCCAGCGTAGAGGGAGACGCCTCAGGAGCTGCTGCGCTTGGTATGAGTCCGTTGCGTTCGGCTCGCAATCGCTCAGGTACACCAAGAGTACGCTCCCTCTGCTCGCCTCACGCGCCTAGTCCTATCGGCGCTCGCGACGCTTCTGAGGCGCCTCCTCGAAGCCGCTAAGAATACGAATTACGCGGCCTGGACGGGGATTGCGTTGGAAGTCCGGCTGACCTTGTTGTGCTCGTCGAGGTAGATGAGCCGCGGCTTGTGGCTGGCCGCCTCGGCGGAGCCCATCTGGCAGTAGGCACAGATGATAATGACGTCGCCGGGCTTGGCGCGATGGGCGGCGGCGCCGTTGATGGAGATGATCCCCGAACCCGCCTCCGCGCGCATGGCGTAGGTGGTGAAGCGCTCGCCGTTGGTGACGTTGTAGATCTGGATCTGCTCGTAGTCATGCATGCCCGCGGCGTCCAGCAAGCGGCCGTCGATGGCGCAGGACCCCTCGTAGTCGAGCTCCGCGTGGGTGACGCGAGCACGGTGGAGTTTGGCCTTGAGCAAGGTGACCTGCATGGAAACATCCGGGAAATTGGGTAAGCGCGGAAGACTTATTTTACTCGACGCTCTCGAGGCGGCTCAAGATGACCGTCTGAGCATCGGGAACACCGAGATCCAGGGGGATATTGTCGATGAGCCGTGCTTTGCCGAGCCGGGCGGCGCCCAGCGCTACGAGGCGGAGATCCGCCGTGGCAGACGGCGCCAGGGTATCAGCGTGGCGTATTTCCACATAGTCCGGGAGAAAGCCCTCCTCCTCAAGGCGCTGCATAGCCCGCTGCTGGAGAGCCGCGAAATCCTTGTCACCATCGCGCAGCGCCATCACCACCTCGCGCAAGACGCGCTGCAGCATCGGCGCCTGGGCCCGCTCCTGCTTGGTCAGGTATTGGTTGCGGGAGCTCATGGCGAGTCCGTCCGTCTCGCGCACAGTCGGATGACCGACTATCTCGATGGGCATGCAGAGATCCACGCTCATGCGGCGGATCACGAGCAGTTGTTGGTAATCCTTCTCTCCGAAGATCGCCACGTCTGGCTGCACCATGTTGAAGAGCTTCGACACCACCGTGGCGACGCCGGTGAAATGCCCGGGGCGCGAAGCGCCATCCAGAACATCGGAGAGCGCCGGCACCTCCACGCGGGTGACATCCTCAGTGCCGCGGGGATAGACCTCATCCACCTCTGGCATGAACAGGAGGTCGGCGCCGCCGACGGCGAGTTGCAGGCGGTCCGCCTCTGGAGTGCGCGGATAGGCCCCGAAGTCCTCCTTGGGGCCGAACTGCAGCGGGTTCACGAAGATGCTCACCACCACCCGCTCCGCCAACCCCCGGGCGTGCTTCACCAAAGCCAGATGACCGGCATGCAGGTTGCCCATGGTGGGCACCAGCGCGATGCGCTGGTTGATCTCGCGCCAGCGCGCCAGGCGCTTGCGCAGTTCGGCGATGCGGTGTTCGGTTAACACGGCGGTCCCGTCAGTCGAAGCCGTGT
>DASUBN010000125.1:0-2160 GCA_035763245.1 Gammaproteobacteria bacterium
GATGGCGGTGGCGAGGTGGGTCTTGCCGGTGCCGGGGCCGCCGATCAGCACCACGTTCTGGGCCGAGTCCAGGAACTGGCAGGTGTGCAGGCGCTTCACCAGCGGTGCATCCACCCGGGACTGGCCGAAGTCGAAGCCCGCCAGGTCCCGGTGGGCCGGGAACCGGGCGGCCTTCATCTGGTAGGCGATGGAGCGCACCTCCCGCTCGGCGCCCTCGGCCGCGAGCAGGTCGCCCATGAACCGCTCCGGGTCGGGGTCCGCTCCCTGGCGGGCCAGGACCTCCGGCCAGCTTTGGGCCATGCCATGGAGCTTCAACTCCTTCAGTCGCATCACGATCTCCATACTCATTGATTAATCTCCGGTTGCAGCAGTTGGTCATAGCGGGCCACGTCCGCCTTGGGTTCTTCGGCGAGCGCCAAGGGGGCTGGGACGTGGGGTAAGGACTTGGGCTGGGTGAGACGGGCGAGCAGGTTCAAGACGTGCTCACCGCTCACCGTGCCCATCTCCAGGGCGGAGACCGCGGTGGCGACCACCGCGTCCAGGCCGTGCAGCGGGATAGCGGCTAGGAGCTGCGCCATCACTCGGTCGCCGCCAGGTTGCTTGAGCAGGCGCTTCTGCAGCGCAAGAAGCGGTGCTGGCATCTCGGCGAACGGTGCACCGTTACGCAGCGCCCCGGGCTTGGTGGCCACGAGGCTGATGTAGTGGCGGAAGTCGTAAAAGGTCCGGTAGCGCTCGAAGCAGCGCCTGTGGCGGGCGATCTCCATGTTGTCCGCCACCACCACGAGCTCGTTGGGGTAGATGCGCAGGCTCACCACCTGGTGGGCGTAGTCACAGGGCACGCTGTAGCGGCTGCGCTGGAAGTGGACCAAGCAGGTGGCCGAGACCCGTACCGGCTGCTCCAGGTAGCCGTCGAAGGGCTTGGGGTTGGGCATGAGCCGCAGCCGCTCGTCTTCCAGCACCTCGGCCACGGTGCGCTCAGGCCACTGGGGGTGGCGCATCGCCTGCCAGGCGGCCCGGCAGCGTTCGGCGAGCCAGGCGTTGATCTCCTCGGTGTCTGCCCAGCGCTGCTCCAACGCCGTATGCCAGATCTGCCGGCGCCGGTCTTGGACGTTCTTCGCGACGATGCCCTTCTCCCAGCCGGCGGCGCGGTTGCAGAACTCGGGCTCGAACAGGTAGTGCCCGCACATGGCCTCGAAGCGGGCGTTGACGGTGCGTTCCTTGCCCGGGCCCACCCAGTCCACCGCGGTCTTCATGTTGTCGTAGATGCCGCGCTTGGGGACCCCGCCGAAGGCGGCGAAGGCCCGGGCATGGGCGTCGAACAGCATCTCGTGGCTTTGGCCGAGATAGCTCACGAGCCAGAAGGCGCGGCTCGCGCAGAGCTTGATGTGGGCGACCTCCAGGCGCCGGCGCACGCCGCCGACGAAGGCGTACTCGCAGCTCCAGTCGAACTGGAAGGCCTCACCCAGCTCGAACACCAGGGGGATGTGGGCGGCCTGCTTAGGGGCGTTGGCCTGCTCCTCCTTCCAGCGGCGCACGAAGGCGCAGACCCGGCCGTAGCCGCCCACGTAGCCCTGCTGCTTGATGGCCTGGTACAGCACGAACGCCGTGCGCCGGTCGCGCTTCGGCCGGTGGCTGTCGGTACGCAGCCAGTCCGAGAGCTGCTCGGCCCAAGGGTCCACCACGCTCTTGGAGACGCGCTTGGGGTAGCGTGGTTCCACCGTCCCGGCCTGCCTGAGCCACCGGCGGATGGTGTTGCGGGACAGCCCCGTGCGCCGCGCGATCTCGCGCAGCGGCAGGCCGTCCCTAAAGTGCAATCGTCGGATCTTCGCCAACATGCCCACGGTAATCACTCCTGCCTATCCCCCCGGTGGCCAAAAAGCCGCCAGGGTAGCGAGGTACGTGGGTCAGTTTTGGGTGAAAATTACCCCGGTAAGTGGGTCAACTCTGGATGAACGTCAACAGTGTCAGCCGATGGTGCCACCGTTCAGGACAAAGACACCAGCTTGATCTGGCAACGAAGCATTCCCTCCCAGGGTTTTACCTGGAAGGATGCCTTTGATTACTGCAAGTCTCTTAAGTTGGCTCAGCAGCAGGATTGGCTGTTGCCGACCCTGAAAGAACTCCAGTCCCTGGTGGTCGAGCCCGCGGGTTCCTCGAAGG
>DASUBN010000126.1:0-7184 GCA_035763245.1 Gammaproteobacteria bacterium
CTGGTGCTGGCGGTGGACAGCATCGAGGCCTCGGTGCGCACCGCCGAGATGGTGCGCAAGCACTTCCCCAACCTCACCGTGCTCGCCCGGGCCCGCAACCGCTTCCACGCCCACTTGCTGCACGAGCAGGGCGTGAAGACCATCGTGCGGGAGACCTATTACTCGAGCTTGAAACTCTCCAAAGACCTGCTGCTGGAGCTCGGTTTCCTCCAAGAAGACATCGCCCGTACCGCGGAGATGTTCGAGAAGCACGATGCGGCGCTGCTGGAGCGGCAGTTCGCCGTGTTCCGGGACGAGGACAAGCTGGCGCAGACCTCCAAGGAAGCCGCCGAGGAACTGCGGCAACTGTTGCAGGATGACCGCAGCGCCAACGCCGCGCCCGCGAAGTAGGAGATGCCATGGTCAACCAGGACGAGCCGGAAGAAGTCGGGCGCCTGCGCAAGTTCAGGGCGGTCATCACCGCCGTGCTGCTCGCGGTCGCCATCGCGGCTCTGTTCGTCATCCAGGAGCAGCTCAATCACCCCGAGGCACGCTGGCCGCGGGTGTTCTGGTTCCTGCTGGCCTGCTTCAGCGCGGGATTGGGGCTGGCCGCGCCACTGTTCCGGAAGTGGCTGCGTAAGGATTAGCCGCGCGACGACCGGCGGCAGCTGGCACCGGGCTGGCGGCAGCGGGACCCGGTGCCGGGGCCGCCTCAATCGACTATGCTGCTAGTCAGAACACCAACGACCACGGGCTGGAGCAAGGGTGAGATCATTTAGCGTGCGAAACGAGAGGTTTCGCTCCGCGCTCCTGGGCGGCGTGCTCGTCGCTCTCGTCCTGCACTTCTCCCCCGCCCACGCCCTCGAACCCGGCAAGGCCTTCCACGACTACGCCGCCGACACCTGGTCCGTGGAGCAGGGGCTGCCCCAGATCACGGTGCTCTCCGTCATCCAAGACAAACGCGGCTACATCTGGCTCGGTACCCAGGATGGGCTCGCGCGCTTCGACGGCGTGAACTTCAAGTCTTACCTGCCGGGCTACTGGGGCAACGCGCTCCTCACCGCGCCGGACGGCACGCTCTGGATGGGCACCAACAAGGGCGTCGCCTGGTTCCAGGACGACGCCATGCATCTTGTCGCCGTCGCCGACCAGGGCGTGAGCCCGGAAGCGGACGTGCGCGCGTTCGCCTTCGCCGACGGGCGGCTCATGGCCGCCACCAGCACAGGTCTCCTGCGGGTGGACAAGGACGGCCTGCACCGCGAGGCGAGCGTGCCGGCGGAGTCCCTGTTCTCGCTGCTGCAGTGGCACGGCGCCCTGTGGGTGGGCGGCGTGGGCAAGATCTATCTGCTCACCCAGGCCGGCACCCGGACCATCGCGGCGCCGGACGGCCCCGGGACCATGGTCACGGACTTGATCGCCCATGACGACGCGCTCTGGGCCGGCACCAGCAAGGGTCTGTTCCGCTACACCGGCGAAGGCTGGCGGCGCGCCGCTGGCGACCCCAAGGAGCTGCGTCTCGCGATCAACACCTTCTATGTGGATTCCGACGGCAACTTCTGGGTCGCCACCAACGCCGGCCTCGCGCGTCTCACGGGCGACAGCCTGCAGCAGTTCACCCCGGCGAGCGAGACCAAGACCGTGGCCCAGGTGCAGTCCATCTACGAGGACCGGGAGCACGACCTCTGGCTCGGCACCCGCGCCTTCGGCGTCTCGCGCCTGTGGAACGGCTACACCCAGCGCTACACCAGCGGCGAGGGCCTGGGCGAGACCCTCACCTGGTGCGTGGCACCCAACTACAGCGTCGGCCACGACGGCGGCACCTGGGTGGGCACCGCCAACGGCGTGTATCTGTTGAAGGACGGCCGCTTCACGCTCGCCATCCCCGCCGCGGAGCTGCCGGGCCCCAATGCCTACACGCTGCTCGACGACGGTACCCGCCTCTGGGTAGGCACCAGCGGCGGACTCGTGCAATACCAGGGCGGCCGCATGCTGCGTCCCGCGTCCCTGGCGCCGCTGCAAGGCATCACCGTGCAGGGGCTCTTCTACGATCACGCTGGCACGCTTTGGATCGCGAGCCTGGACGGCGTGTTCCGCTTGGAGGACGGCGTGCTCACCCGCTTCGGCATGGAGGCGGGGCTCAAAGACGTGCGCACGCGCCTCATCTATGAGACCCGCGACCATCGTCTGCTGGTGGGCACGCTAGCCGGTCTCTACCAGTTCGACGGCAGCCGCTTTAAGTCCCTCGGCGATGAATCGAATTTCGGCGACGCCTTCGTCACCTCCATCGCCGAGCTGCCGGACGGCGCCCTCCTGGTGGGCGTGTTCAACGAAGACGTCATGTACCTCTACGACGGCAAGCAATGGCATGCCCTGCACGCGGCCCAGGGCCTGCCCCCCAACACGCCGACCTACATGACGCCGGACGCCGCCAGGGAATGGCTCTGGGTGGCGGGCATCCGCGGCATCTACCGGGCGCGCATCGCGGACCTCGAGGCGCTCGCCGCCGGCAAGCTGGGCTCGATCCATCCGCAACGCATACTGAGCGAACAGGGCCAGTGGTCCGGCAGCGAGAAGGGTTACTGCTGCAACGGCGCCGGCAACGCCCGCGGCTACTTCGACGGCGTGCGTCTCTGGCTCCCTTCCCGCAACGGCCTGGTGAGCGTGGACACCCGCCGCGTGCACCAGAACGACGTCGTGCCGAACGCGGTGGTGGAAGCGGTCTACTACGGCAAGACCTGGCAGGACTATCTCGGCAAGCCCCTGCGCATCCCTTCCCGCGAGCGGGACCTCGCCTTCCGCTTCTCGGTGCTGAGCTTCCAGAACCCCCGCAGCGTGGAGCTGAGCTATCGGCTCAAGGGTTACGAAGACGACTGGCAGACCCTGGACGACGTCTCGCGTCGGGTGGTGAACTACACCAACCTGGCACCCGGCGACTACGTGTTCGAGGTGAAGGGCAGCAACAACGCTGGCGTCTGGGCCGAGGACCCGGCCAGCATGGCCTTGCGCATCCAGCCCTTCTTCTACGAGACCTGGTGGTTCCGGGGCCTCGCGGTACTGGCCTTGGCGCTCTTGGTCTTCCTGGGCTACCGCCTGCAGGTACGCAGCCTCAAGCGCCAGCGGGAATACCTGGAGGAAGTGGTGGCCGAGCGCACCGCAGCCCTGCAGGTGCTGAACCGCCAGCTGGAGGACGCGAGTCAGACCGACCCGCTCACCGGCCTCAAGAACCGCCGTTACCTCGGCCAGCAGCTGCCCTCGGACCTCGCCCACTTCCGCCGCGAGCGGGAGCGGCCCGGGAACGCGGACCAGGTGATCGCCTTCGCCATCGCCGACGTGGATCATTTCAAGGAGATCAACGACAAGCAAGGCCACTTCGCCGGCGACGCGCTGCTGAAGCAGATGGCGGAGCGCTTCGTGGCCAGCGTCCGCGCGGGGCACTACGTGGTGCGCTGGGGCGGCGAGGAGTTCCTCATCGTGTTCCGGCCCATGCCGCGGGAAGAGACCGCCCACGTCATCGACCGGATCCACAAGAGCATCCACGAGTCGCCGTTCCGGCTGCCGGGCGGCGAGGCCATCAAGGTCACCTGCTCCATCGGCTACACCGAATACCCTTTCCTGCCCAACGCCCCGGACAGGGTGGACTGGGAGCTGCTGGTGAACCTGGCGGACCACGCCCTCTACGCCGCCAAGGCGGCGGGCCGCAACAAGTGGTATGGCCTGCGGCCGGGACCGAAGTTCGATGCCCGCAGCATCCGGGACGATCTCGGCAAGGGTCTTACCGCCTGCATCAAGGCCAACAAGCTCTTGCTCCTGAAGAAAGAGCCGGAGCGGCGCAAGGCTGCGAAGAAACACGGCTGAAAAAGACCCGGCCGGCGTCACCGCCGGCCGGGACATCCGTCATGTCATTGCGTCGTCAGCGTCACATCGTCCAGCACGAAGGAGGTCTGGTTGCTCGAGTCTTCGCTGCCGGTGAACTTCAGCACCACGGTCTGACCCTTATAGGCGCTCAGGTCCACGCTGTGCTGGCTGTAGCCGCTGGCCGCGTCGGCGTTGGAGTAGCTGGCCAGGGTGGCGAGCTTGGTGCCGCTGCTGTTGTCGACCTCCACCGTGAGGGTGTCATAGGCGGTACTGCCGGTCTCGGCGGTGTCGATGTGCAGCCAGTAGGCGAGCGTGGCCGCGGTCACGGTGGCGGGGATGCTCACCTGCTGGGACAGCGTGTCGGTATGGGTGCTGCCGTAGCCGTCCAACCAGGCGTCCCAGCTACCCGCGTGGGGCGGCTCACTGCTGCTGTTGCTGATCACCCCGGAACTCACGGTCCAGGGCGCCGGGCTGCTGGAGCCGTTCTCGAAGCCCGTGTTGCCCAGGAGCTGCGAGCCCCCGCCTCCACCGCCGGTGCTGTAGGAGCCGGTGAGGCTCAAGCCCGAGAACGCCTTGTAGCCGTACACCATGGCGTAATAGGTGCCGGCCTGGGCGGTGGCGATGTTGCAAGTCTCGTTGTTGGTTCCGGAGTTGATGGAACGGCAGTCGTAGGTGCTGGTGGTGGGCGCGGAGCCGAAGCGTACGTAGAGGTCCGCGTCCCCGGTGCCACCGCTGGTCGCGAAACTGAGGCCGCTGGCGCCGGAGGGCACCGCCAAGGTGTACACGAGTTCGGCTCCCGCGGCGCCCGAGAGACCGGTCACCGGTATTCCGTTCTGCAGCGCCGTGCCACCACCGCTACTCGAGCTGACCGTCTCTGTCTCGGTGGCCGTGTTCGATACGTTGCCGGCGCTATCTGTCGCCTCGAAGGTGAAGGAGTCGCTGCCACTGAAGCCGTTGGCCGGCATATAGCTGAAGGCGCCGGTGGCGGCGTTCGCGATGCTCACAGTGCCGTGGGTCGGGGCGGTAACGACGGCGAACGTCAGGGCGTCGCCGTCCGTGTCCGAAGCGGAAAGCGTGCCGTCCACCGCCGTGCCGGCCGTGGTACTCACCGCGCCGTTGCTGGCCGTCGGTGTGGCATTGCCCCCTCCACCACCGCTACCGCTGCAGGAAGCGGGGTTGAACTTCACGTCCAGCACCGGATGCAGCTCGATACCGTTGGGGGCCACCCCCGTTTGGCCATGCAGGAAGTCGAAGAAGCCCACGCCGGTCAGGCACACCGGGATGTTGGCGGTCTGAAACGAAGTGGTGACGGAGTACTTGTTGTCGAACTCCTGCCGCGCCACCTGGATCCCGGCCGTGAAAGGGCTACCCGAGCCCACGCAGGCCGGATCCGGGATCTCCGCGATCATGGTGTTGCCCGAGGCGTCCTTGATCACCAGGTGATAGTCCGAGTCGGATTCCAGCTTGTATTCCGTGAGCGTCGCCGCGATCGCGAACTGGGTGGTCTCCGTGGGCTGGAGGCGGTTGTTGGCCGGCAAGCTCGCCGGCTTGGCCAGGGCCCGCATGGCCGCGATGGTAGTGGCGGTGATGTTGTTGAGGTTCACCAGTCCGGCGTCGGCGTCCGTGCCGGTCTTCACGGACCAGCGCTCCACGCCGCAGCTGCCAGAGGAAGCGTTGGGGGCGAGGGTCAGGTTCTCCCTCTCCTCCGGATCGTGGCTGTGGAACACCGCGACCCCGGCGATGCCGGTGGTCACGAGGGAAAGCAGGAACAAGACTCCCGCGATGATGAGGGGTTTTCTACGCATGATCTTCTCCCGGATACCTGATGGACGGCCGGCTTTCAGGCAAAGCGCCCCCGCCCGGCCGCAAAGCGGGTACGCGCCGACTTGCGGCCTCGCGGCCGTCGGCGGAATCACTGCATGCTTGTCACCGCGGTTATCCCAAGATCCATGAACCGGCTTTCCCCAGCCGGCTCACGCCACGGTTCGTCTTCACTGCGCGCGCAAGAGACCCTTTGTGCAGATGTTTAGCACAGAAATGTTTCAATTGCGTGCGCGATTGGACAATAGCCGCGAGAGGATTTATGTAAACCGCGCAGACCTAAAAAGCGAAAGAAGATGCGGAATGAATAACGTGCGGAGAAATGCTCGGAGACCGCTTTTGATTCGATTTGGATTCTAGGCGATTCGCATTGATCGAATTCTATGCATTGGGCCGGAACAATTTATTTGGATTCAGACCGGAGCCGAAGTTCGATGCGCGGAGCATCCGGGACGATCTCCGCAAGGGGCTCACAGCGTGCGTCAAAGCAAAGAAGCTGGCGATGATAAAATCGGATTCCGCCGAACCGCGGAAGGCTTTGAGGAAGCGCGGCCAACCCGTAAACGGGCTCTTCAGTAGCGGAGCCGCGGATACCAGTCCTTCCCCCTCCCCTCCGGCGTCATATCCAACACATTCCATAGCGGCCAGATCATGTCCACGTGCCGCTGGTTTTGCCCAGGCTTGTCGGCCTTGGTGAACATGAGCTCGCTGCCCCAGAAATGGCGAATCTTCTCGCCCTTCCTGACGAACACGTTGAGCATGGGCATCTGGTGGCCATCGTCCTCAGTCTCGCCGTGGTAGAGACGGTTGTAACTGTTGTCCGCCGAAGAGAGGAAGCGCAGGTTCCGCCAGCCCCGGTTGCGGGCGAAGGTGAGGATGCGCGGCAGCGGCGACTTCGCCACCACCGCGAGGTTGAGGCGCTGGTTGAGATGCGGCGCCGCGCCGTCGAGCGAATCCAATATCGAGGTGCACATGGGGCAGGGATTGTCCATGGCGAGGCTGTACATGTAGTTGTAGAGCACCAGGGTGTCCTTGCCCGGGGCGAAGAGCTCCGAGAGCCTCACCTTCCGCATGCCGATCACGTCCGCCGCCTCGTCGAACTCGAAGTCCTCGGGGATGGCGCCGCCCGCCGGCAGCTTGCGACGCAGCACCGCCACCGCCTCCACCTGGCGGCGCAGGGCGATCTCCGCCTTGAGCAGTTTGTCCCGGGCCTTGCGGTAAGCCGGGGTCTCGTTGGGGAAGCGGCCGACAACCTTCCTGACCTCGGCGGCGGCTTTCTTCTTGCGGGCTCTCTTGGCAGCCATGGTGGCTCCTTCGTTAGACCACGTAACTCAGCTTGGGATACCAATCCTTGCCCCGGCCTTCCGGCGTGAGATCGAAGACGCTCCAGAGGGGGAAGAGGAAATCCCCGTGGCGCGGGTCCTGGCCCTTGTCCGTGGGCGCGTATAGGAGCTCCGAGCCCCAGAGGTGGCGGATGGTCTCGCCGCGCTTCACGAACACGTTGAGCATGGGCATCTGGTGGCCATCGT
>DASUBN010000127.1:0-7116 GCA_035763245.1 Gammaproteobacteria bacterium
CGTGGCGCCCAGTAGCGGTACTGAGACAACGGCAGCGAGCAGCGCGCCGGCAACGTGGGATATGGACATGAAGGCACTCCTTTTATGTCGTCTTCTATACCTCAAAGCATAGGATTCCGGTCGCGGCTGGTTCAGGGCGGCAACAGGAATCGCGTGCCGTGGTATTCGAGAATCGCGCCTCCCGGCACGATGTCCGCCACTCGCATGCTCTCCGCCGTGGTATCGCCGATTCGGTAACGTTGGAAGTTTATGACCACAAAGCGGTCCCCGGGTTTCATGGCGTAGCCCAGCACGTCGAGATGCAGGGCGGGCAGGGTCTGGCGTACTTCCATGGGGAGGGTGTCTAGGCTCGGCACGCCTGCATCCGCGTTCTGGGCCATCACCGGCCCTGCCGTGCGAGGTGTAGGCGCCGGTGCCGGGTTCGTGGCGGAGGTGGCCGGTGAGGGCTGGACTGCAGCCGAGGATGGCGGAGCGACCTGTGCAGCCTGAGGTATGGGGTCGGCTTCTTCGGACAAGGGGCGTACGTCGGGATGATAGGCCGCAGGCGGCGTCGCGGGAGGGGCCGGAACGGGAGCTGCGCCAGAGTGTTCGCCCCCACGCCAGATGAACACAGCCAGCACGACGGCGTTGATCACGAGCAGTATGCCGAGCAGCGTCGCCCAGGGTACGGCCATGCGCGCCGGACCCGGCGGTGCGTCAGTGGCGCCGAGCCGTCCCGTCAGGCTCTGCTGCCTGGTGCGTTCGGATTTGCGCAGCGCATCCAGTATCAGGGACATGAGCTAACCTCCGGCCACCAGCAGTGGCGTACCCGGTGCGTTCAGCACCGCGGACAGGCGCACCAGGGTCTCTTCGCCTGCGATGCCGTCCACCTTCATGTGCTCGGCCGCCTGGAAGTTCTTCACCATGGCGGTGAGGCTGTCGTCGTAGGTGGCGATGCCGGAATCCTGCACATGCTGCAACGCAGCGAGCTGGCTGCGCAGCCAGGCGACTCCCGTGCCAACCATCCCGGGGGCGAGCGGCATGGGCGCGTGTGGATCCGGGCGCCACAGGATCAGGTACTCGCCGTACCAGAGCGGTTCCACCTGGGTGAGGGGGAAGCGCATCTCGGCCGCGCCGGCCTTCAGGGTGACGCTGTCGCCATCCAAGCCCGCCACCACGAGCTGGTGTACCTGGCCGCCGGCGTCCGTGAGAGTCACTACCGCCGGCAGGCCAAAGCTACGCAGGTTGTTCCAGTTACCACGTCTATATAAACAACGTAGACCTGCCGTCTCCGCTTCCCGGCAGCCGCTGCCGCTACCCGCGGCGGTGTAATGGCTGCCCCAGAGGGAGAAGAGGCCGGCGAAGGCAGAATCCGTGTCGCTCGGGTGGGCCGGATCGGCGAGCCATTTGGCGAGGTCCGGAGCCGGTGCTGAGGCGGTCGGAGCGGGCACGGCCGCCGGGACGGGTGCGGGGCGGACGGCGAAATAGAGGAGCGCCGCGCAGGAGAGGACAAGCACGACAGCGGTGGGCCACACCCACGCCGGCAGTGGCCGCTTTCCCGGAGCCTCACCCAGCACCTCGCGGGCGGCATGCCGCACCAGGGAGGCATCCACTTGCCGCATTTCCCTGGTATAAGCACCGAGCAGGGCGCGGTCGCTGATGATGTTGATGAGCCGCGGGATGCCTCGGGTCACCCGCTGCATGGCGCGCAGTGCGGAACCGGTGAAGATGGGTGCCATGGCACCGGAGACCGTGAGCCGGTGGTTCACGTAGGCGCGGCTTTCGGCGGCGGAGAGCGGCGTCAGGTGATAGCGGCCGGTGATGCGCTGGGCTAGCTGGCGCAGTTCCATGCGCGCGAGCATCTCGCGCAACTCCGGCTGGCCCACCAGGATGATCTGCAGCAGCTTCTGTTCACGGGTTTCAAGGTTGGTGAGCAGCCGTACCTGCTCCAGCACTTCTTCCGACAGACCCTGGGCCTCGTCGATGATGAGCACCACGCGCCGGCCTTTGGCATGGACCGCTAGCAGGTGCGCATTCAGGGCATCGATCAGATCCTGGGGCGTGTCTGCTGGCTTCCAGTCGAGGTCCAGCTCGCGGCAGATGCTGCGCAAGAATTCCAGCACCGTGACCCGGGGGTTGATGACCAGTGCCGCGTCCACGTTGTCCGGCAGCTTCTCGAGCAGGGTGCGCACCAGCGTGGTCTTGCCAGTCCCCACTTCTCCCGTGAGCTGGATGAAGCCGCCACTCTCGGTGACACCGTAGAGCAGGTGTGCCAGGGCCTCGGTGTGCCGCGCCGATAGGAACAGGAAGCGCGGGTCCGGGGTGATGGCGAACGGGTTGTCGCTGAGACCGAAGTAACTGGCGTACATAATCGGGTCAGTCCGGGTCGTCGTCCAAGGATACGCCTCGGCGCAGTGCGCTGTCGCCGAAACGATCCCGCACCGCGTCAGAGGCGGCCTCCAGGCGCTCGCGCCGCACCCGGCTCTCGTCGAAGAGTTCCTGTTGCTCGTCTCCGGAAAAGTCCCTAGCCCCCACTCCCAGGAGCCGGAGCGCCCGCCCTGGATGCTCCTCCAACCAACGGGCCAGGAGCCACCTTGCGATGGGGTAGAGGGCGTCGAAGCTCGCGTCGGCCGGTGTGAAGCGCCGTTGGCGGGTATGGCGGCTGAAGTCCGTCTCGCGCAGCTTCACTATCAGCGTGTGAGGCTTGAGCGCGTTCTTGCGCAGGATGCGGCAGAGGTCCTCGGTCAGTGAACGCAGTACCGGATCGAGTTCATCCAGGGTCTTCAAGTCGCGCTCGAAAGTGGTCTCCTGGCTCACGGAACGTTCGCCGCCGCTGTCGTCTACCGGGCGATCATCGCGGCCTTCGGCGAGTGCCTTGAAGCGCAGCGCCTGTGAGCCGAACAGGGCCTTGAGCTTGGCTTCCGGTGCCAGGCGCAGGTCGCGGATGGTCTGGATCTTGGCCCGACTTAAGGATTCGCCGGTGCGCGGACCGATACCCCACATGGCGGTGACGGGCAGGGGATCCAGGGTGGTCTGTACCTCTTCCGGCTTCACATGCTGCAGTCCATCGGGCTTGCACTGCTGGGAGATGATCTTGGCGACAAGTTTGTTGGGTGCGAGGCCCACTGAGGCGGTGAGGCCGGTGGCGGCGTGGATGCTCTTCTTGATGCGCCGACCTAGGGTCACCGGATCCTCGCTGCCAATGGCGCCGGTGAGGTCCAGGAAGGCTTCATCCAGGGACAAGCCCTGGATCACGGGCGTGAAGCTGTCGAACACCCGGAACACCTGCTCCGACACTTCCTTGTAGCGGGACATGCGTACCTGGATATAGACGCCTTCGGGGCAACGCCGGCGCGCCTCGTACATGGGCATGGCCGAACGCACACCGAACACGCGGGCTTCGTAGCTGGCGGCGCTCACCACGCCGCGCGCGCCGATGCCCCCCACGATGACAGGCTTGCCCTTGAGTTCAGGATTATCCAGTTGCTCCACGGACGCATAGAACGCGTCCATGTCCACATGGGCGATGAGACGCGCCGGCGATGTGTCTGCAGCGCGCGCCATGGAGCGGGTCAGGGTTTAGTGGGGAACTTGTCGAAGATGTCCTTGACAGCATCCTGCACGGACTTGTCGCTGTAGTTGTCTTGGTTGAGCAGCCGGGTGGTCCAACCCCGCCATACCAGGCGCTTGTTCTGGGCGTCCAGCACGTCGAGCATCAAGGTGCCTTCGTCACGGGTCTGCACGTCGGGTCCCGCCGGGAAAGCCAGCGCGCCGTAGCCATGCGGGAAGGCATCCACGAAGCCGAAGCTGAAGGCGGGGCCGGTGCTCTCCAGGGTCTGCTTGGCACTGGTGTGGTAGGTCACCAGGAAATCGGGGTTCGCGTCGGGCGCCACTTCCTCGTAGCCGCGGCTCTTGAGATCGGCGCTCACGGCGCGGTGTACCCGGGACCCCAGTATCTGGCTGTCCAGGATGGGGTCGCGCACCGGGGCGGGGGGCGGGCTCAGCCAGGCGAAACGATGGTAGCCCGAGAGCTTCGCGCCATCGTCCTGCTCCACGTAAACCCGGGGCGAGCAGCCGGCCAGGAAGAGAATCAGCAGGGGGAGGGTGACGGGGAGGAAAACGCGGAAAAAGCCTTTGAAATCAAGCTTCATGATGGCAAGCCTCGTAGAGTGATTTTCAGTCTAGCATGCCCCTTATTAGGGCCAGGAGAGAGCATATATTTAGGACCCAAACAATGTGTTGCGCTACCCGGAAGGGGCGTGTAACACAGAGCCGACGAGCTCGGGGAAGCTTAGAGTCCACATGAAGAACGCACGGCAACTCTCGGTCGTTTACGCCACACTGCTGGGCTTGGCGGGCTTCGCCCTGCTCGTCTATCTCTCCGCCCATACACAGCTGGAGGTGAAAAACGCGGCGGCGGTGGTGGGCTTCACCCTGTTCGGCATCGTGGTGGTGTTGTTCGGCTTCCCGGCGCCCCATGTGGGCCACGTGTCCCTGGATCGGGTGGTGCAGGTCTCAAGCATCCTCATCTTCGGTACCCTGCAGGCCGCCTGGATCGCCGGCATCTCTTCGGTGATCTGGCCGTTCCTGCCTTGGGGCGCGAACCGAGGTCAGAGCCTTAGGCTCACGGTGCTGCGCTCCTTCCACAACTCAGGGATGATCATCCTGCTGGTGCTCATGACCGGCTCGCTCTACAGCTATTTCGGCGGGCACGTGCCGCTCACTGAGCTCAACCTGCATGACGGCGTGCTGATCCTGATCCTGTCCGGGATCATGCAGTTCGTGAACAACTGTTTCGTGGCCGTGATCGCCTGGATGGAGGGATACGACTGGCGTCGCGCCTTCGGCATCTTCAGCACTGTGGTGGACATCGCCGGCGTACCGCTGGCGGTATTTACCGCCATCGTCTACAACCGGCTCGACACCCCGGTATTCGTGCTGTTCCTGGTGGTGCTGGCGCTCATCATTCTCATCGTCAAGAGTTTTGCCGACACGCGCCGCGCCCTCGAGATCAAGGTAGACGAGCTCGTGGCGGTAAACCGGGTGGGCCGTGCCGTCAGCGGTTCGCTGGTGTTGGACGACCTCATCGAACTCATCTTCCGTGAGAGCCGCAACCTGCTCGAGTTCGATTCCTTCATGCTGGCACTCTACTCCGAGGAGGCGCGCGAACTCGACATCCGCCTGCACCACAACCGCCAGGGACGCCAGGTGCCGCGCAGCCGCAAGCTGGGTGAAGGGCTGCTGAGCTGGGTGGTGAGCAACAACAAGCCGGTATTCATCACCGACTGGAGCCGCGACGAGAGCGAGTTCAAGAGCATGATGATCCATATCGGCGACACCCCGCAGACGCAATCGTTCATCGCCGTGCCGGTCACCTATCGCGAACGCGTGCTCGGCGTGCTGAGCGTGCAGGGCTATACGCCGGACATGTTCACAGAGGCGCACTTCGAGCTCGTGGTCACCTTCGCCGGGCAGGTGGCGGTAGCCATCGCAAATGCACGCTTGTTCGAGGAATTGGAGAAGAGCCGCAACGAGTTGGAGCGACGCGTGATCGAACGCACCCATGACTTGGCGCTGCAGAAGGACGAGTTGCATGCGCTCACCGAGTCTTTGCGCAGCGCCAACCGCGAGAAGGAGGAGCTTCTGGGACGCCTGCAGCAGCAGGCTTCCGAGCTCGAGCGACAGAGCCGGGAAGACGGCTTGACGGGGCTCTATAACCGCCGCTACCTCGACAACCGCCTGGATTTCGAGGTGAAGCGCGCTCAACGCTACAATCGCCAGATAGCGCTTGCCATGGCGGACGTGGACCGTTTCAAGGGTGTGAACGACAAGCATTCGCACATGGTGGGCGACGACGTATTGCGCACCATCGCCAACATCCTGCGCAACCAGTGCCGGTCCATCGACATCATCGCCCGCTACGGCGGCGAGGAGTTCCTGCTTTGCTTCCCGGAGACTAGCCAGGAGAACGCGGTCACGGTCTGCGAGAAGATCCGCAAGCAGGTGGAGGACTACGATTGGAGCAGATTGCAGCCGGGCTTGCAGGTGACCCTCAGCGTGGGCCTGACCGCGGCGCCGCCGCAGTACGACGTGGACGCCCTGATCGCAGCGGCCGACGAGAAGCTATACGAGGCTAAGCGCGGCGGAAGAAATCGCGTGTGCGCCTGACGAGGTCCCCGGGGAAGAAACCCCGCGGGTGGGTGTCACCGAAAGCCTGCTCGCCCGGCACCAGGGCGAGCGTTTCCCTATCGAACAGCCGGTCGGCACGCTTCATGTCTAGCGCCGGCGAGAACAGGTACCCTTGGCCGGAGCGGCAGCCCAAGTTTTCCAGCAGGCGCAGCTGCTGGGACGATTCCACTCCCTCCGCCACCGTGTTCATGCCCAAGTCTCGCGCCAGCTCGACGATGGTGCGCACGATGGCTGCGTGCTTGGGGTTGTGTTCCATATCCATGACGAAGCTGCGGTCGATCTTGAGGGTGTCCAGGGGCAGCGCCGAGAGATAGCTCAGGGACGAGTAGCCGGTGCCGAAGTCGTCCAGGTGCAGGGCCAGCCCCAGTGCGCGCAGCCGGCGCAAGGTGCTCTCGGCAGCCTTGGGGTTCTCCAGGAACACAGTCTCCGTGATCTCGAGGTGCAGGCCATCCGCCGGCAGCCCCGTCTCCTGCAGCGCCGCCGACACCTGCTGCGGCAGGCCGGCGTACATGAACTGCTTATGGGCCAGGTTCACCGCCATGCTCAAGCCGCGTGCCTCTGGATGCCGGTCGCGCCAGGCCCGGGTCTGGCGGCAGGCCTCCCGCAGCAGCCACCAGCCGATGGGCAGGATCAGGCCGGTCTCCTCCGCTACCTTTAGGAACTCGTCGGGAGCCAGGAGCCCGCGCACCGGATGTTGCCAGCGCAACAGCGCCTCGAAGCCCAGCAGCCGGCCAGTCTGTAGTGTGACGATGGGTTGGTAATGCACCCGCAGTTCGCGGTTGTCCAACGCTTGCCGCAGCTCCGTCTCGACGCGCAACCGGGCCCGTGCCTGGGCATACATTTCCTGGTCGAAGACCACATACCCCGCCTTGCCGGCGGCCTTGGCCCGGTACATGGCCGTGTCTGCGTCGCGCAGCAATTCCTCGGTGGACGAGTAGTCAGGGTTGC
>DASUBN010000128.1:0-7107 GCA_035763245.1 Gammaproteobacteria bacterium
TGACCCGGGGCCGACGCGTGGATGGCGAAGCCATGCGCAAGTTCATCAAAGAGCTGGAAATCCCCAACGACGCCAAGGCACGGCTCTTGGGTCTTACGCCGCAATCCTACATCGGCCTTGCCGCCAAGCTGGCCAAGGACATCTGAGGTGCGACGCATCCTGCCGGTGGTGCTGCTGCTCAGTGCCTGTGCCAGCGTGCCGAAGGACGGCATACGTTCCCCGATGCACGCCCTGGGCGACCAGCAGGTGGGCTGGGAGGAGCGCAAAGCGGAGGACGGCAATCCGCTGTTCGTGGTGAAGAGCCTGGGTGCCGCGTCCTATGCCGCCCTGCTGCAGGTGGCCGAAGAACACGCCCGCGACCGTTGCCGCTATGGCTACCGGGTGATGAATTTGAGCGGTGCCGATCAGCCCACGGTGGATATCCTCAACCCGCGCATCATCATCGGCAGTGAACTGCGTCTCGAGGTGCACTGCTTCGAGCGTGACAAACTCTGACATGCACGATCAGCCTACCGCGCTCCTGGGGGGCCTAAGCCGCCGGGAATTCCTCACGCAACACTGGCAGAAGCGACCGCTGCTGGCACGCAACGCCTTCCCGGATTTCACCCCGCTCCTCAACCCAGAAGAACTAGCGGGCCTCGCCTGCGAAGAGGGCGTGGAATCGCGCCTCGTGGTGCAGACCCGCAAGGCACCGGGCTGGAAGCTCAGCCATGGCCCCTTCAAGCACAAGGACTTCGCCAAGCTGCCACGTTCCCGTTGGACGCTCCTGGTCCAGGACGTAGACAAGCATGTGCCGGGGATGAACGCGCTCCTCGAGCCCTTCCGCTTCATCCCCGACTGGCGCGTCGATGACCTCATGATCAGCTATGCGGCAGACGGCGGCTCCGTGGGTCCCCACGTGGATGCCTACGACGTCTTCCTGCTTCAGGCGGAGGGGATGCGCCGTTGGGACATCAGCACCGCACCGCATGCGGAAGCGGACCTCCCCGGCCTTGAACTCAAGCAGGTCAAGGGGTTCGAGGCCGAGGAGAGCTGGCTCTTGATGCCCGGCGACATGCTCTATCTCCCGCCGGGTGTCGCCCACCATGGCGTCGCCTTCGGCGAATGCATGACCTACTCCATCGGCTTTCGGGCGCCGTCCCAATCCGAGCTGCTGGCGGACCTCGCCGATCTGCTGGTGCAGGGCGCCTCCCGAGACAGCCGTTACACGGACGCCGATCTCACGCCCACCGCCCACCCCGGCGAGCTCTCGTTGGAGGCGCGGGCCCGGGTGCGCCAGATGCTGCATGCGCGGCTGCGGCCTTCCGACGAGGAACTGGATGTCTGGTTCGGCCGCTACATCACCGAGCCCAAACCGTGGCTCCGGCCAATACCGCCGGCGCGGCGTTGCACACCGGTACTTCTCAAGCAGAAGCTCCGCCGCGGCAAATCCCTGGGCTGGCATCCGGCGGTGCGGGTCGCCTGGTTCGATGCGCGCCAAAACTGCCATCTCTTCGTGGACGGCGCGCATCACGTGCTGCCCGACCGGCTCGCCGGTTTCGCACAGCTGCTCGGCGATCGGCGTCGATTCGAGGCCGCCGAGCTGTCGCGCCTCGTCAAGGATCCGCTCGCGGAAACCCTGCTCCGCAGCTTCATCGACGCGGGTCAGCTGGCATGAGGCCGTGAACATGGAACCTACGGAGAAGGAAGGTTTCCGCCGGCTATCCTCGCTGCGGGATAACCGCGAGGCGGCGGTCGCCGTGGCCGCGGTCGCGAAGCGTGAGCTCGCCCTCTTCACCCCCGACCTCGAACCCCTGCTCTACGACCAGGAAGAGTTCCTGGGTGTGGTGCGCACCCTCGCAACCCGTTCCCGCTTCAGCCGCATCCGCGTCGTATGCCTGGACTCGGGCCCCTCAGTACGGGCGCAGCACCGCTTCATCGGTCTGACCCAGCGCTTCAGCTCCTACATCGAAGTACGCCGCGCCTCCCGTGACCACGCCGGCCTCACGGACACTTATCTCGTGGCGGACGAGACTGCCCTACTCTACCGCCCCCTCTACAGCCGTTATGAGGGTTACGCCGACCTCAACGCGCCGATGGAGGCCCGCCAGCGGCTCAGGAGTCTGGCGGACATCTGGGAACAGGCGGAACCGGACCCGGAATTTCGCCGGCTCGGCATATAGAATCATGGACATGGTCTGGAAACCGCACGTCACCGTCGCCGCCGTCGTGGAGCGCGACGGTCGCTTCCTCATGGTGGAGGAAGAAGTGCACGGCGAACGAGTGATGAACAACCCCGCCGGCCACCTGGAGCCGGGCGAGGACTTCCTGGATGCGGTGCGCCGCGAGGCCCTGGAAGAGACCGGCTGGGAGTTCCTGCCGGACGCCGTCACCGGCATCTACCTGTGGAAGAACCCCAAGCTTGGCGCGAGCTTCCTGCGCGTGGCGTTCCACGGCGAATGCGGGCGGCACCACCCGGAGCGGCCGCTGGACAAGGGCATCATCGCCGCCCGCTGGATGAGCCGTGCGGAACTGGCCGCTCTCGGCCCCAGACTTCGCAGCCCCATGGTGCTGCGCTGCATCGACGACTGCCTTGCCGGCCGGCGTTACCCCCTCGAGATCCTGACCCACATCACCGACCCCGCTTCCGTGCTCGAAGATACCTGACCGCCTGTACCGCCACCCGGCGGTAAAATATGACCATGCCTATCCCATCCAATACCCGTGTCATCGTCGGCCTATCAGGCGGCGTGGATTCCGCCGTAGCCGCGCTGCTCCTGCAGCGCGCTGGTTATGAAGTCGAAGGCCTGTTCATGGACAATTGGGAGGATGGAGAGGACGAGACCTATTGCACCGCCGCGGGGGACTTCCAGGACGCACGCCAGATATGTGAGACCTTAGCCATCCCCCTGCATAAGGTGAACTTCGCCACCGAGTACCGCGAACGGGTGTTCAGGCAGTTCCTGGACGGTTATGCCCGGGGCACCACTCCCAACCCGGACGTGCTCTGCAACAGCGAGATCAAGTTCAAGGCCTTCCTCGACCATGCCCTGCGGCTCGGTGCCGCGCACATCGCCACCGGCCACTATGCGAGACTGGAGCGCGAAGGCGGCGCCGTGAAGCTCATGAAGGCCAAGGACGCCGCCAAGGACCAGAGCTACTTCCTGCACGCCGTGCCCCAGGCGGCGCTCGCCAAGGCGCTCTTCCCACTGGGTGAGCTCGTGAAGACGGACGTGCGCGTCCTGGCGCGGGAAGCGGGCTTCGCCAACCACGCCAAGAAGGACAGCACCGGCATCTGCTTCATCGGCGAACGCCGCTTCAGTGAATTCCTAGGCAAGTACTTGCCGGCTCAGCCCGGCGACATCGAATCCGGAGACGGCCGGGTACTGGGCCGCCACCAGGGCCTCATGTACTACACCCTCGGCCAACGCTCCGGCATCGGCATCGGTGGCCGGCGGGACGCAGGGGAATCCCCCTGGTATGTTGCGGATAAGGACCTGAAGCGCAACGTGCTCGTGGTTGTACAGGGGCACGAACATCCACGACTGATGTGCGCAACGCTCACCGCCACCGACCTGCACTGGGTGTCGGGCAAGGCGCCCGCTGCGCCGCTGCGTTGCGGCGCCAAGGCCCGCTACCGCCAGGCTGACCAGGCATGCCGCCTCACGCCGCAGGGCGCCGGAAGCTGGACGGCGCGCTTCGACCACCCGCAGCGGGCCATCACCCCCGGGCAGTACGCAGTGTTCTACGCCGGCGAGGAATGCTTAGGGGGCGGCGTCATCGCCACGGCGGAGCCCTACGCCGCCGAACCTCTGCGGGATCATGGCTGATGCGACCCTTGGAAGACCGGGTGCTGGCCCTGGCCGGCGTGGTGCAGGCGGCAGCCCTGGTGAGCAATGCCGCCAACGGCGCGCCCACAGACGAGACCTGCCTGCACGCCACCCTGGGCAGCATCCTGAAGCTCGAATCCCCGGACGTGCGTCAGGTCTTCGGCGGCCTGGAAGGCGTACGCCTCGGCCTCAAGAAACTCACCGAACTCCTGGGGCCGGAACGCGCTCCTTGCGACCTCGCCATCCTGCGTTATTCCCTGAACCTGTTGCAGCTGCAGCGCAAGGTGCTGCGCAGCGCGGGCCTGCGCAAGATCCTCGCCGCGAACATCGTCCGCGGCAAGGAGCAGGTGCGGCACTTCGGGCTCACCCACGGCAATGTGCTCGCCAACCTGGCGGATACCTATGTGCGCACCGCGGGCAGCATCGAGCCGCGCATCATGGTCACGGGCGACGTCCAGAAGCTGCGCAACCCGCAGGTCATAAACCTGGTGCGCAGCCTGCTCCTGGGCGGCCTGCGCTCCGCAGTGCTATGGCGCCAATGCGGCGGCTCCCGCTGGATGCTGCTGTTCATGCGCACCCGCCTGCTGAAGGAGAGCCGCCGTCTGCTCGCGGAATCGGGATACGCCGCGTGAGTGCTTAGGCGGGGCCCATACCTTATAATAATCGACCTGAATCCCCCGCCCTGACGCAGCGGCGTCCCTCGAATGACCGGATGCGGCAGGGCTTTCCGCCCATCCATCCGGAGGCTCCATGCAGGACAGCTTCAAGTCGCGCGCCACCCTCGCCGTCGGCGGCAAGAACTACGAGATCTTCAAGCTCGAGGCCCTGGAGGCCAAGTACAAGGTCTCGCGCCTGCCCTATTCCCTGAAGATCCTGCTGGAGAACATGCTGCGCCTGGAGGACGGGGCGAGCGTGACCAAAGCCGACATCGATGCACTCGCCTCCTGCGATCCCCGCAAGCTGCCCCAGAAGGAGATCGCCTTCACCCCCGCGCGGGTCATCCTGCAGGACTTCACCGGCGTACCGGCGGTGGTGGACCTCGCCGCCATGCGCGACGCCATGCAGAAGCTCGGCGGCGACCCCAAGAAGATCAACCCGCTGTGCCCGGCGGAACTCGTCATCGACCACTCGGTGATGGTGGACTACTACGGCAGCAAGGACGCCTTCGGCCTCAATGCGAAGCTCGAATTCGACCGCAACAAGGAGCGCTACGCCTTCCTGCGCTGGGGCCAGAACGCCTTCCGCAGCTTCAAGGTGGTGCCGCCGGACACCGGCATCGTGCACCAGGTGAACCTGGAGTTCCTGGCGCGGGTGGTGTTCGTGAACGACAAGGGCCAGGCTTATCCCGACACCGTGGTCGGCACCGACTCCCATACCACCATGATCAACGGCGTGGGCGTGCTGGGCTGGGGCGTGGGCGGCATCGAGGCGGAGGCCGCCATGCTTGGCCAGCCCTCCACCATGCTCATCCCGGAAGTCATCGGCGTGCGGCTTACGGGGAAGCTCGCTGAGGGCGCCACCGCCACCGACCTCGTGCTCACGGTCACCGAGATGCTGCGCAAGCGCGGCGTGGTGGAGAAATTCGTGGAATTTTTCGGAGATGGCCTGAAGCACCTGCCGCTCGCGGATCGCGCCACCATCGCCAACATGGCGCCGGAATACGGCGCCACCTGCGGCATCTTCCCCATCGACGACGAGACCCTCACTTACCTGCGTCTCACCGGACGCGGCGAAGACGACATCAAGCTGGTGGAGGCCTATGCCAAGGCCCAGGGCATGTGGCGCCACGATGGACAGGAAGCGGTATACACCGACGTGCTGGAGCTGGATCTCGGCTCCATAACGCCCTCCCTCGCCGGCCCGAAACGACCCCAGGATCGGGTGCTGCTGGGCGACATGCCCAAGAACTTCAAGAGCGCCTTCGACAAGGACCAAGCCGCCCGCAAGTCCGCTGGCCCCGCCAAGGTGAAGCAGGACGGCAAGGACTTCGAACTCAAGGACGGCGCGGTGGTGATCGCCGCCATCACGAGCTGCACCAATACTTCCAACCCGGCGGTGCTGGTGGCGGCGGGACTCTTGGCGCGCAAGGCCCATGAGAAGGGCCTCACCTCCAAGCCCTGGGTGAAGACCTCGCTGGCCCCCGGCTCCAAGGTGGTGACTGAGTACCTCAAGAAATCCAAGCTGCTCGCGGACCTCGAGGCCGTCGGCTTCTTCCTGGCGGGCTACGGCTGCACCACCTGCATCGGCAACTCGGGCCCGCTGCCCGACGCCATCGGCAAGGCGGTGAACGACAACAAGCTCTCGGTGGCGGCAGTGCTCTCCGGCAACCGCAACTTCGAGGGCCGCGTCCACCAGGACGTGCGCATGAACTACCTGGCCTCACCTCCGCTGGTGGTAGCCTACGCACTGGCCGGCAGCGCCGACCTCGACCTCACCCACGAACCCATCGGTACGGGCAAGGACGGTAAACCCGTCCATCTCAAGGACGTCTGGCCCTCCCAGAAGGAGATTCAGGAGACCATCGCCCAGTGCCTGGACGCGGACATGTTCAAGAAGTCCTACGGCGACGTGTTCCAAGGCGACGAACGCTGGCGCGGCATGCAGATCGGTACCGGCGACATCTACCAGTGGGATGTGAAATCCACCTATGTGCAGAACCCGCCTTACTTCGACGGCATGAGCAAGCAGGCTCCTGGCATCCCGAACATCAAGGGTGCCCGCTGCCTGGCCCTGTTCGGCGATTCCATCACCACCGACCACATCTCCCCGGCGGGGGCCATAAAGAAGGATTCGCCGGCGGGCAAGTATCTCATCGCGAATCACGTGGAGCCGGCGGACTTCAACTCCTATGGTTCGCGCCGCGGCAACCACGAGGTGATGATGCGCGGCACCTTCGCCAATACCCGCATCAAGAACGCCATGGTCCCCGGCGTCGAGGGCGGCGTCACCAAGCACCTGCCGGACGGTGCAGAGATGCCCATCTACGATGCCGCCATGCTCTACAAGAACGACAACGTCCCGCTGGTGGTGCTCGCCGGCAAGGAATACGGCACCGGTTCCTCCCGCGACTGGGCGGCCAAGGGCACCATCCTGCTCGGCGTGAAGGCGGTGATCGCCGAGTCCTTCGAGCGCATCCACCGCTCCAACCTTGTGGGAATGGGCGTGCTGCCGCTGACGTTCACTGACGGCAAGAACGCCTCATCGCTCGGCCTGGACGGCACGGAAGTGTTCAGCATCGATGATCTGAAGGACGGCGCCAGGGAAGTGACGGTCACGGCTCGGAAGGCCGACGGCAAAG
>DASUBN010000129.1:0-8999 GCA_035763245.1 Gammaproteobacteria bacterium
ACGCAACCATCCCTTGATTAGGGTCGAACAACCTCAGTTGGCGGTCATAGAGACCCCGAGGAAGGTTTTGCTATGAAAGGCTTTTTCGAAGCTAAGAAGGGCAGGATCGAGATCATCCCGATGATCGACATCATGTTCTTCCTGCTCGTGTTCTTCGTGATGATCACGCTGCGCATGATCCCGGCCACCGGTATCGCCTCCAAGCTGCCCCGCAGCAGCACGGCGGTGAACATCGAGCGGCCGAAGATCATCGTCAGCCTGCTCGCCGACGGCGAGATCGTGGTCGATGACCAGAAGATGACCCCGGACCAGCTCACGTCCTATCTTCTCGGTCAGGACCCGGCCCATGCCAACGTCACGATTGCCGGTGCCAAGGAGACCACTCTCCAGTACCTCGTGATCGTGATGGACGCGTGCCGTTCCGCGGGCGTGACCGAGATCGGTATCGCCGCCAAGAACACCGACTAAGGGCCGTACCGTGGCACAGAAATACGTATTTTCCGAAGGACTGTTCACGGTCCAGAAGCTGCGTTCGCTGGGAGCGGCCGCGATCCTCGAGGTGCTCATCGGCATCGGGCTCGCTGCCATCCTGATCTACCAGCAACTGCATCCGGAACCGCCGCCGCCGCCGGTGCAGACGGCCGCGGTGACCATCCCGCCCAATCCGCCGCCGCCGCCGCCGCCGCCGCCGCACAACGTGCCGACGCCGCAGCCGCCGCAGCCGCAGCCCCTGAGCGAGGTGCCGCCGATCCCGACGCCGATCCCGACGCCGAACGCGGTGCCGGTACAGCCGCCGTCTCCGCCGCCGATCCCGACGTCGAAGCCGGTGAGCCAGGACACCATCCTGGCCGAGTTCACCGCCAGCATGCACGCGGCCATCGAGGCGCAGAAGCAGTACCCGAAGGAAGCTGTTATCGCGGGTGACACCGGCACGGTGGCCCTGTCGTTCGACTACATCAACGGCGTGGTCAGCAACGTCAAGATCGACAAGAGCAGCGGCTCGCGCGCCCTGGACCGCGCCGCTCTCCAGGCCGTGAAGAAGGCGCAGATGCCGCCGAAGCCGGCCGAACTCGTGAATGTCGGTCACTTCGTGATCCTGCTGAACTTCAGTCTGGGCTGACGAGCCCGCACGTCGAAATGAAAGCCTGCCAGGTTGTACCTGGCGGGCTTTTTCTTTGTCCTGGAAGCCCATCCGTATCCATGGCTTCCAGGCTCGTTGAGCTTAATCTCTTTAACCTTAGTACAAGCGATGCCAAAGCGTGGGGTGGTCTGTCAAAAATCGCGTCCCGTGCGTGACCTATACTTCGGATGTGACCGGACTGGCATTCCTGGACCAACGACACTGGGGAGGCTACGCACGTGACACAGAAACCCGTCTTCCTGGAAGGGATCTTCACACTCCGCAACCTGCGCTCCATGGGCGCCGCCGCGATCATCGAGATGGCGATCGCCTGCGGCGTCGCCGGCGTCCTGCTTTGGCAGCAGCTGCGCCCGATCGCCGCGCCGCCTCCGTTGACGGATCCGAATCGGATCGTCGAGTTCTCTCCCTCAATCCCCGTGCTGCCGCACATCGTCCCGACGTCACGGCAGCCAGCGGCGCCGCGGCTGTCGGAAGTGCCGCCGGTCCGGGAGTCGATCCCGTCGCCGACCGCGGTGCCGATGCAGCCGCCGCTGCCGCCGCAGACCCCGGCGCAGCCATCCCGGTCGCCGGTGAGCCTCGCGGCCGAGTTCAGCGCCCGCATGCTGCGTGCCATCAACGACCAGAAGCTGTATCCGCGGGGGCCGCTGCTGCAGGGGGTGACCGGCGAGACGGTGGTCTCGTTCGACTACGTCGGCGGCGCGGTCAGCAACATCCGCGTGGACAAGTCCAGCGGCTCGCCCGAGCTGGACGAAGCGGCCGTCCAGGCCGTGCAGAGAGCTGTGCTGCCCCCGAAACCTGCCGAACTCGTGAACGTCACCCGCTTCGTGTTCCACCTGGAGTTTGATCTGGGCGGTTAAGCGAGACCTTGAGAGGTGGAAAGATGAAAGCCGGCTGCGCAAGCAGCCGGCTTTCTCGTTGCCCGAAGCCTTAGAACGTCAGCGTCTGGCCGACCTGCATCACATCCAGTTTGGCCTTCGCGTGATCGGCCTTGAGCGCCTTGCGGAACTCGGCGGGGGTGCCGGTGAGGATGGGGAAGGTGCCGTAGTGCATGGGGATCACCACCTTTGGGTGCACCAGCATCACCGCCATGGCCGCATCCTTCGGGCCCATGGTGAAGTGGTCGCCGATGCAGGTCAGCATCACGTCCACCTTGTCCATGCCGATGAACTTCATGTCGCCGAACAGGGCCGTGTCGCCCGTGTGGTAGAAGGTCGGGCCATCCTTGATGCGGATGACGAAGCCGCCGGCCGGGCCGCCGCTGACCACCGTCGGCGCCACGCCGCTCGCCGCCGGGGGCGAGAAGGTGCCGCCGTGCACCGCCGGCACGAGCTTCACCTGCACCTCGCCGTCCAGCAGCGTGAGGGTGCCGCCGAAGTGGCCGAGGGTGCCGAAGCCCGCCTGCTTGGCGGGATAGCCGAGCTCATCCACCATGGCGTTCCCCAGGTCGTAGTTGGTCACGAGCTGGGCACCGGTGCGCTTGCCGATCTCCACCGCGTCGCCGATGTGGTCGAAGTGCCCGTGGGTCACGAGGATCAGGTCCACCTTGTCGAGGGCGGCCAGGTCGTCCTTGCCCTTGGGGTTCGAGGGGTTGGTGACCCAGGGATCGATGAGGAGCACGTGGCCTTGCGGCGTCACGATCTTGAAGGCGGAGTGGCCGTACCAGGTGAGGCTGGTCTTGCCTTTGGCCAGGGCCGCCGGCGCCAGCATGAGCACGGCGAGGGTCGCCAGTACTGCGAGTATCCTGCGCAACATCGAGGTTCTCCGGTTGGGGGGATGGGACGGAGACTTAAGTCTAGCCGGGTTTATTCCGTGTGCCATCGGGCGTTGACAGGCAGGGTGAGGCATGTTTCCCTAGGCATGACTATGGCGATGGAGTCCGCCTTGAACCGCCCCTGAGAGAGAGCCTCTCTCAGCCCCGGGCTGATGGCTCCTACTGGATACCTTAGGCATTCAGCAGGAGGAGCCGTACCCCTATGTGGAATTATGTCGCTGTCGCCCTGGGCGGGGTGTTAGGTTGCTGCGCGCGCTACGGCGTGAGCCAGGCGGTGCAGGTCTTCTACGGACGGAATTTCCCGCTCGCCACCCTCGTCATCAACGTGGCGGGATGCCTCGCCATGGGCTTCCTGTTCTACCTGACCTTGGAGCGGGTGAGCGTGAGCCCTTCGCTCCGGGTCGCCATCCTCACCGGCGTGCTCGGCGGTTTCACCACCTTCTCCACCTTCGCCATGGAGACCCTGCTGCTCATGGAGGACGGGGAGACCGCTTACGCAGTACTGTATGTGCTCTTGTCGGTGGGTCTGGGCGTGGCGGCGGCCTTCCTCGGTGCCTACCTCGCTCGCAGCATCTGAATCGGGAGACCGTCATGGATAAAGACATGATCCTGGTGCGCATCTACTTGAGCGAGGCGGACCAGGGGCGGCGGCACAACCTGCTGGACGAGGTTATGGAACTCTTGCATGACCGACACCGGGTCCACGGCGTGACCGTGTTCCGCGGTATCGCCGGCTTCGGCGCCAAGGGTGTGGTGCATTCTGCGGACCTCTTGCGTCTCGCCCAGCGCCTGCCGCTGGTGGTGGAGTTCTTCGACGAACCCAAGGTGGTGGAGGGGGCCTTGAAGGCCCTGGATGCGCTCCTGCCCTCGGGGCACGTGGTCTCCTGGCCGGTCACCTGCCGCATCCTGGACAAGAGCCACTGATAGAATCGGCCCGCCGACCTCACGGGGAGATCCGCTTGAGTACAGAACGGGAGAAAGCCCTGCGCTTCGTCGTGGGGCTCGGGATCGTGAGTCTGTTCGCGGACTTCGTGTACGAGGGCGGGCGCAGCATCGTCGGTCCCTACCTCGCGACGCTCGGCGCGAGTTCGCTCTTCGTCGGCCTGGTGGCGGGCCTCGGCGAGTTCCTGGGTTACGCCATCCGCCTCGGCACCGGCCGTTATGTGGACAAGAGCCACCGGCACTGGCTCATGATGGGCCTGGGCTACACCGTGAACATGCTCTCGGTGCCGTTCCTGGCTTTGGCCACCAACCAATGGTTTGCGGGTCTCCTGGTGTTCACGGAACGCATGGGCAAGGGCGCCCGGGTGCCGGCGCGGGATGCCCTGCTTTCCCACGCGGGCCATGAGCTTGGCCACGGCAAGGCCTTCGGCCTGCACGAGTTCCTGGATCAGGTGGGCGCTGTCCTGGGGCCCTTGGTGGTCGCGGCGGCCGTCGCCTTTTCGGGATACCGCTTGGGGTTCGCCGTGCTCGCGGTGCCCGCCTTGCTCGCGCTCGTCTTCCTGTGGCGCGCCCGGGGCCTGGAGGCAGACGATGGGCGCGGGAAAAATGAGACGGGATCCGGCCGTCTCGACCGGCGCTACGTCCTCTATCTCATCTTCTCCGTGCTCTCGGTCATGGGCTTCGCCCATTTCATCCTGGTGGCCTATCACCTGGAGTACACGCACCGGCTGGCGCCGGCGCTCATCCCGCTGCTCTTCGGTTTCGCCATGGGCGTGGACGCGTTCGCGGCGCTGGCCGCCGGCTGGCTCTACGACCGCCACGGCCTGAAGGTCCTCATGGTGCTGCCGCTGTTCACTCTGCCTGCGATCCCGCTCCTGTTTCTGGGCGACTCGCCCGTGCTCCTGTGGCTCGGTGCCGCGTTCTGGGGCGCGGCCATGGGAGTGCAGGAGAGCACGGTGCGGGCCGGCGTCGCCACCATCACGCCTCGTTCGTTGCGCGGCACCGCCTTCGGGCTCTTCGACGCCTGCTTCGGGCTCGCCTGGCTCCTGGGCAGCGCCATCCTGGGCGCCGTCTACGCCGAAGGTACCCTCGTGGTCACCCTCACTGCCGTCGCTTTCCAGCTCGCCGCCTTGCCGGCGCTGTTCCTATTGCTGGGCATGAAACCCGCCGCAGCCCAACGAGCTTGATGCAAGGCAGTTTGCGTCAAGCCATCAAGGGCAGGCGCGGGTGGCGCTCAGCGGACAGTGTTGAATCGGTTCCCGCCTCGGAACGGGCTTGGGGATCGGCGGCGCGGGCGGCTTCGCGGGCGGTGGCGGCACAGCCACGGGGGCCGTGACCGGATAATAGGGCACGACCAGCGGCGGGTAATGGCCGTAGGCCCCGACGCTGTAGTATTCCGGCACCGGCTGCGTGCAGGCATCGGGATACTCGGGCTGGCCTGGAGTCATGGTGCAGGCGTGCACGGAGAGCCGCGAGCCGTCCGGGCCTGAGGCGCAGCCCGTGAGCAGCAAGAGGCAGACGAGGCTGAGACGGATCGGCTGCACCTTGAACAGGACTCCCGCCGCCCATATATAGGCGGCCGTTCCCTGAATTTTACGCCCTTCTGGAGGCAGCATGAGCCAGGACCCGAAGCCCAGCGTGCGCAAGGTCGCGCGCATCGTCACCAGCATCCGCACCCGCGAGGGCGGCGGCTTCATCGTGCACCGGCCCTTTCCCACCCAGATGCTCATGGACTTCGACCCCTTCCTGCTCCTGGACGAGATGGGCCCGGTGGACTACGCTCCCGGCCAGGCCGTGGGCGCGCCCGACCATCCGCACCGCGGCTTCGAGACCGTCACCTACGTGCTGGACGGCAAGATGCAGCACAAGGATTCCCACGGTCACGCGGGCTCCCTGGGGCCCGGTGACGTGCAGTGGATGACTGCCGGCGCGGGCGTGGTGCACTCGGAGATGCCCGAGGCGGAGTTCACCCGCACGGGCGGCCACATGCACGGCTTCCAGATCTGGGTGAACCTGCCGAGCAAGGACAAGATGATGAAGCCCCGCTACCAGGAGCTGCCCTCGAGCGGCATCCCGGTGGCCACGAGCAGCGATGGCAAGGTGAAGGTGAAGATCGTGGCCGGCGAGTCGCTGGGCAAGAGCGCCGCCATCGACACCCGCACGCCCATCGCCTTCCTGCACGCGACCCTGCAGCCGGGCGGTGTGCTGGAACAGCCCCTGCCCGCGAACTACACCGCCTTCGCGTATCTCATCTCCGGCAACGGCGAGTTCGGCGCCGAGGGCCAGAAGGCGGGCGCCCATCAGATGGTGATCTTCGGCAACGACGGCGCCGCGGTGCGCCTCGCCAACGCCGCGGCCAGCAAAGAAGCCCTGGAGCTGCTGTTGCTCGGCGGCGTACCGCTGAACGAGCCGGTGGTGCGCTACGGCCCGTTCGTGATGAACACGGAGGAGGAAATCCACCAGGCCATCCGGGATTACCAATCCGGCCGCATGGGCGAGATCAACTTCTGAAGGAAATTAAGGCCGGGCCTTGAGGGGAGGCCCGGCGTGGCGGGATGGCCGGTGGATTCCCGTCGGCGAATGGACACGAACTGGCTTCACGGAGTCTCCTTTTTCTCTTCTCACCGTCGCAATGGCGGGAGCGGCAGCGACCGAAAGGGCTGCCTTTGGGTAGCCCTAACGTGTAAAATATTCGGCTAAGGCCTTGAATAGGAAGGCTTGATGGGTCTGTGGGCGGGAAGCTGCTCACGGCGGTTGGCGTGTCGTAACCGCCGATTCGTCCGCGGCCCGGAAATGGATGGATAAGCCTGGCGCCCCCGCTCTGGGGATATTAGGGCGGCGCCGTAATTTGAATCCGAGGCATAGAGAATGACTCCCGCCGAATCCACAGCCCAATCCTCCCTTCGCCAGGACCCGGTGACGGACGCAGAAGTCATCAGGGCCCGCAAGCGTCTGCTGCAGATGCACTACGAGAGCGGCGTCGGGCACATCGGCGGCAACATGTCGGCCCTGGACGCCATGCTGTTGGTGTTCCGGGAGCGCATGGGGCCGGAGGATCGGTTCATCCTGTCGAAGGGCCATTCGGCCGGTGCGCTCTACATCGCGCTCTGGAACCTGGGTCTCCTCAAGGATGAAGACCTCAAGAAATTCCATAAGGACGATACGCTGCTCGCCGGCCACCCTCCGGCATCCGGGATCGCCGCGATCCCATTCGCCACCGGCAGCCTCGGGCATGGACTCTCATTGGCGGCAGGCACCGCGCTCGCCTACCGGATCCGCGGGCGGGACTCGCATGTGTATTGCATGATGTCCGACGGCGAATGGCAGGAAGGTTCTACCTGGGAAGCGCTTATATTCGCCTGCCATCATCGTCTCGCGAACCTCACGGTGTTGATCGACCATAACAACCTCCAGGGGTTCGGCACCACCACGGACGTGGCCTCGATGGCCCCGCTCTGGGAGAGACTCGGCGGTTTCGATATCGAGCTCGAATGCGTGGATGGACACGACCTCAATGCCATACGCAAGGCCCTCGATGTGCGTTCCGATCGCCTGCGCATGTTGGTGCTCAAGACCACCAAGGGTCATGGCGTCAGTTTCATGGAAAACCGCATGGAGTGGCATTACCTACCGCTGAAACAGGAGCAGTACCAGCAGGCGATTAAGGAGCTTGACGCCAAATGAGGAAGCAGCTTTGCGACTCCCTGGTCTTGCGCTCGGCGAGACCGGAGATGGTGTTTCTCACGGGCGATCTCGGCTTCATGGCGCTGGAGCCGTTGCAGCACAGCTTGGGTGATCGGTTCATTAACGCCGGCGTCGCCGAGCAGAACATGATCTCCGTCGCCGCGGCGATGGCGGCGGCGGGACTCGAGACCTGGGTCTACAGCATCGCCCCCTTCTGCTATGCGCGGCCTTTTGAACAGATCCGCAACGACATCACCTTCCACGGGCTGCCGGTCAAGCTCATCGGCAACGGTGGCGGCTACGGGTATGGCGTCATGGGGCCCACCCATCACGCGATCGAGGACTACGGCATCCTTCTGGGCTTGCCCAACATGTCGGTCTTCGTGCCGGTCTTCGACGAAGACATCCCGACGGTGATAGATAGGGTCGGGGATAACGGCCGCCCGGCCTATCTTCGTCTCGGTCGCGGCGAACCTCCCAAGGGCTATGTGCCTCCGGCCTATGCTCCCTGGCGGCAGCTCACCGCGGGCGCCGGCATGACGGTGATCGCCGTCGGACCGCTGGCGGGGATCTACATCGAGGCCTTCTCGTCACTCCCGGAATCCAAGCGACCGAACCTTTGGGCCGTGGCGGAGCTCCCCCTCGAGCTGAATCCGATTCCTGAGGCGCTGTCGCGGCAGATCAAGGAAGGGCCGGGCCTGTGTGTGGCCGAAGAACACGTACCCCGGGGCGGATTCGGTTCTGAGCTGACCTTGCATTTGGCGCGGCACGGCCTCTCACCGAGGCGTTTCGAGCATCTCTTTGCGCGTGCCCATCGCTACGAGCGCTACGGTTCCCAGGGCTACCTGCGCAAGCAGTCGGGTCTCGATGCGGCGAGCATGCTCGCCGCCATCGCCGCCTGAGCCCCCTGGAAGCCGTCATGACCGATATCCCGGCCTACATACGGTCCTTGCGCGGCCCTATCCTGGTGACCGGAGCCTCCGGTTTCGTGGGCGCGAACCTGTTCAAGATGCTCGCCGCGGTGAGGCCGGATGTCTACGCCTGTGTGCGTCAGGAGAAAGGCTGGCGACTCGCCGACGTCGGCGATGAAAGGATAGCAGCGGTCGATTTCAACGACTCGGCCGCCACCAAGAACCTGGTGGACTCCATAAACCCGCAGACGGTGTTCGATTGCATTGCCTACGGCGGATACTCGTTCGAGAAAGACCCGACCCGCATCTATCAGACGAACTTCCAATCCATCGTCCAGCTGACCACCCATCTGGCGACCAGGCCGATCGCGGCCTTCATCCACGCCGGCAGCTCGTCGGAATACGGCACCAACTGCTCGGCACCGGCCGAGGGTGATGCCTGTATGCCGAACAGCCACTACGCGGTGTCGAAGCTGTCATTGGCGAGCTATCTGCGGTATATGGGCAAGCAGCGCACCTTCCCGTGCGTGAACCTCCGGCTCTATTCTGT
>DASUBN010000130.1:0-4045 GCA_035763245.1 Gammaproteobacteria bacterium
CGGCTCACGCGGACTGCGACCAGCCGCGAACGCCCCTCACCGCCAAGGAGAAAGTCTATTACGCTGCCAAGTTCCCGGTGCTGCGCGCCGCAGTACCGAAACCGCCCGCCGGCTGGCAGTACACGGACGAAAGCCGGAGCGAGCTCGCACCGGACTACACGGACTACATGCCATCCTACAATTGCGGCCCCAGCCAGTACTACCTCAGCCTCGGCATCGATTATGAGCGGCCCATGACCCAGGCGGACGCGGACAAGATGACGGCAGCCATGCAGGCCAAGCCCGATCCCGCCAAGCAGAAGAACGTGGATGCGCTCATGGCGGAACAACAGGCGCTGATGCAGAAGATGATGGCTGCGGCCCAGAAGCAGGATTACAAAGCCATGGATGCGCTCGGCAAGCAGAACGACGCGTTGGGCAAGCAGCTACAGGCCGCGCAGGCGGACATGAATGCCGGTAGTGCCGCCGCCATGGACGCCCTGCAGCGCGACCGCAAGGCGAACGTGAACATCATGATCAACAGCGCCGCCGGGGACGTCACCTGCTACGGCAGCCCGAAGCCCCTGCAGGTACCGGGCGGCGTGGGTTACGCCTGCGAAGCACCGACCACCTATTCCTCGCCCGGCGAGGTGCTGGATCCGGCGCGAGGAAGCATCGTGGTGGTGTTCGGGCAGACCGAGGTCAAGCAGTACCCCTGGAGCTGGCGGGATGCACGGGACAAGGAGACCCAGGACCGCTACGTGCAGATCAAGTTCCACCTGGACGGCAGCCACAGGATGGTGGTGCAGAACCTGGAAGTGAGCATCGAGTCCGACAACCTGGCGCGGGCCGAATCGCTGTTCAAGCAGATGAACTTCAAGCCACTGGCAGCGTTGATGGGACACTGAAGCCGGATGCATGAAGGCGCCGCGGCTCACGCCACGGCGCCTTCCGCATTTCCGCTCAGTACGCGAAGCCCATCTTCTTATAGGCGTCAGCCAGGAGCCAGACGGGACCGATCAGAAGGAATTGAATATCCTTGAAGAAGGAGGGCTTCTTGCCTTCGATCTTGTGTCCGATGAACTGCCCCACCCAGGCACCCATGAAGATGGCGATGGAAGTCCAGAGCAGGGGCCAGGGCAGGCGCGTGAGCAGCTCCAGCACGAGGCACATGAGGGCGCTCACGATGAGCATGCCGGCGGCGAGTCGCGGCGAAAGCACCGCGTAATAAGCAAGCGAGGCGAGGATCAGCAGCGTCGCCCAGTTGAGATAGGGGCTCAGGGCGGCGAAGAGACCCGGGCGTGGCGCGAACCAGAGCATGCCGAGCACGCTCAGCATGATGAGCGGCACGCAGACCCAATGGATCTTCTTGTTGACCGGGTTACGGTGGCTCTCGCCGTATTCGTCGAGCCAGCTCTGGATGGTGCGCATCGCCCGTCCCGTCCTGACGTAACGTAATATAAAGAGTATGGGCTTGCTCCGCTTCATTGCCAACCTGAAGTTCCTGCCGGAAGCCCGGCGCCTGGAGCTCTACCCGCCTTTCTTCATGATGCGGGTGAAGGTGCTGGAGATCGACGGCAACTGGCGGCGGGTGCGCCTGCGCCTGCCGCTCAACGGTGTGTCCCGCAACCCGGGTGGAGTGATGTTCGGCGGCTACCAGGCCTCCCTGGCAGACCCCATCGCGGCCATCGCCTGCTCCCGTATATTCCCCGGCTACTCGGTCTGGACCCGGGCCATGAGCGTGGATTTCCAGAAAGGCGGCAGCACGGACCTGGAACTGCGCTTCGAGATGCGGCCGGAGCAGGAAGCGGCTATCGCCGCCGAGCTCAAGGAGAAGGGCCGGGCCACCCCCACCTTCGAGTACGGCTACCACCTCAAGGACGGGAGCCTCTGCACCCTCATCAAGAACACCGTGGCCATCCGCCCCAAGGGCTACAAGAAGGCCACCACGCCGCCCGCTGCATTGGACGGGCTTTGAACGGGGTTTTGCGCTAGTCTTAATACCCCCTTTCTACCGGCCGCCACAGCGAGGCCCCCATGAAGGCCCTGAAACCGCAGCAGCTCCGCGAACTCATCGGTTACGCCGAGAAGGGCGAGCTCGACAAGGTGGTGGGCGTGCTGGTGCGCCTCAACCAGGACCAGCTGGCGGAGCTGAAGGCGGTGCTGTGGATGGGCAAGGACGGCCAGAGCCCCAAGCACTGGGAGGCACTCGTGATCCAGGCCCGCGCCAAGCTGGACAAGGACACGGTGCAGTTCTTCACGGACGAGAAGAACCTCGGGGCGGACCTGCACAAGGGGCTCGACATGCTGGAGAACGCGGGTCGCATCTGAACCCCGTGGTGCATCGCGCACCGTCTCCGAGAACTTCCCTACGGAAATGTCGCCTCGGCCCGTGCCGCGCATGCGCGGCTTAGTGTTTATACTGGGTCTAAGTTGGCCGGCAGCGGGATCTCATGGAAACCGAAGACGCGGAGAGCATGCGCCGGCGCAACGCTGCCAAGATCGCTGCCCGCGCGCTCGACGCCTGCGCCCACGACAAACCCGAGACCAAGGTGGAGCTGGAGATCCTGCTCAACGGCCCCCATGCCAGGGCGGTGGGCCTCGCCATCCTGGACAGCGCCTTCGCCTGCCGCACCGCCATCCGCCGCGACATCCCCATCTGGATCCCCTTCGGTTCCAAGGAGCAGCTGCTCTACGACCTCGTGGGCGACCACAGCGAGGAGAGCATCAAACGCGTCAAGAACCTCTTGGACGCCGGCTGGGATCCGAACCTGGCCATCCCCGGCACCCACCGCACGCCGCTGATGCAGGTGACCATGGCCTGGAATCCCCGCAACCGCGACCTCACCGCCCTCCTGCTCGCCGCCGGCGCAAAGGTGGACACCCGCTCCGCCGGCGGCCAGACCGCGCTCGACTACGCGCCCGTGGCCATGCGCAACTTCATCCATCATTTCGTGAAGGATCTGGAGCAGGACACCACCAACCGGGTGCCCCATACCAACAAGAACGATTAGGAGAACGCCATGTCGCCGGGATCGCAGCGTGCCGCCTTCCTCGCCCTCGTGACCCTGGGCTGCGTCACCCAGGCCCAAGCCGCAGATGCCCCGGGCCCGACCTTGAACGCGGACGAGTTCCAGAAGCGCATGGAGGCGTGGACCTCGACCCATTACGGCCAGGAGAACATCGACCCTGAACCGAGTTTGGCGACGTTGGAATCCCGCGCAGCCCGTGGCGACGCGGATGCCTATTCGCAGCTGGCGGAACGCGCCGATTCGCAGGAACACCCGGCTCTCGCCTACGAACTCTCCCTGAAGGCCATCGCCCTGGGTCTGACCCGCCCCGCCACCTTGTTCATGGGACTGAACGAGGTGGACGACCAGCTGCCTCCTGAACCGACCCAGGAAGCGCGCTGGGAAGCCCTGCGCGAGCACGACCTCGCCTGGTACCTGGTGGCCGCCATCCGCGGCGATCCGGACGGTGCGCGCCTGGCTGACGCAGAGATCAAAGGCATCCTGATTCATAGTCCGCTCACACCCACCCAGGCGGACAAGGTCTGCAGTCTGGCGGCGCGGGATTATCAATCGGTGCAGGCAGTGCGCATCTCGCTCGGCAAACCGCCTTTCACCGACGCAGACAATCGGCCGCTCACTGCGTTCTGGGGCGAGGAGGATCCTTGGCCAATACCGCTTTGCGGAGAGCTTCCGCTACCAGAGATGCACTGCGCCGTGGCGACGCTGACGGGCGGCAAGGGCGCGAACAAGGATCCCCACTCCAAGCCCTTCCTGTGCACTTCACCGGGACTCATCGCCACCGCGAAGCCCATCCCGCTGCCGCTGGCGACGCCGGCCACGGCTGATGAAACCCCTGCGATCGTCGCCGCACCGGGACCGGTGACGGTCATGGCTACGGCGAAGGGGGATAACGACATGGATCCGCTCGAGAGCGATCCGGGAGATCTTTTCTCAGGTGCCGACGGTGATCCCATGCTGCGCTACCACTTCCGGGTTGGCGCAGCCGCCTATGTGCTCGGCTCCTCGAGCCAGGGCATCCAGGGCAAAGCCGGTGC
>DASUBN010000131.1:0-3173 GCA_035763245.1 Gammaproteobacteria bacterium
TCGAAGGTGCCCCAGTGGATGGCGAGGGAATGCCTCGCCTTGAGCTGCCGGTGCAGCCGCACGGCTTCGGGCGGATCCACGTGCTGGGTGCGCATGAACCAGCGGGGGAGATAGGAACCGATGGGCAGGGCGGCGAGGTCGGGGCTGCCGAGACGGTTCGCGATCTCGGCCAGGCGCTCGGTATAACCCGTGTCGCCGGAGAAATAGAAATTGAATCCCTTGGTCTTCACCACCCAGCCGCACCAGAGGCTCATGTTGCGGTCCAGGAGGTAGCGGTTGCTCCAATGCTGGGCCGGGACGCAGTGGATCTCGAGTTCCTTGAAGCCATGCTTGCCCCACCACTCCAGCTCGACCACGTGCTTCACGCCGCGGCGGCGAAGCCAGTTGCCCAGGCCCATGGGGGCATAGCAGGTTAGCTCGGGATTGCGCCGCAGCAAGGCGAGGATGCTCAGGCGATCCAGGTGGTCGTAAGGGTGATGGGAGATGAGCGCTACGTCGATGGGCGGAATTTCGGCCGCGCCGGCGGGCGCGGCCACGTGGCGCTTGGGACCCGCGAAGGAGAAGGGCGAGGCGCGCTGCGTGAGATGCGGGTCGGTGATGATGTGGAGGCCCGCGATGCGCAAGAGCGCGGTGGCGTGGCCCAGCCACCAGGCGCGCGGCGCGGGATCGGCGGTGAATTCAGGGGTGACGCGCCAGCGCTCGGCGAAGGCGGCATAGCCTTCCTTGGGGGGCTTGGGCAGCCCCGCGGCACGGCGCTCCCGCCGCCAGCGCCAGAAGCCGCCGCCGATGGGGAGATGGGGATCGAGATTCTCGTAGCGCTTCAAAGGCCGTAGCCGCGCGCCATGAGGATGGCGAAGATCGGCGCGATGGCGAACAGGAGGATCTCGAGCTGGAGATGGCCGCGCACGTGGCGCAGGGCTTGGGGATCGGGGACGAAATCCGGGCCGGCCTTGCTCCAACGGAGGAAATGGAGGGTGGGGACGATGGAGAGCAGCCCGATGAGGAGGAAGGTGATCCAGAGGGCATGGAACCAGGGTTGATGCCAGTAATAGGCCGGGAGTATGAGGCCGAAGAAGATGCGGCAGAGGCCCGTGACCAGTATGCCGATGGCGGCGATGAAGTAGGCGACGTCGACCCGGCCGAGGAGCCGCCAGCGAGCCGTGGGCAGCAACAAGAGCTCGGCCAGGAGCAGGCCGAAGGTGGCGAAGAGGCAGAGGTAGTGGAGGTAGGCCAGAAGGAGGTCGAGCATCTTAATCCTCGTCTATGACGGTCTGCACCACCACGCCGCAGAAGGTGGCGTGGGCGCCGATCTTCATGATGGGGTAGCGCGGGTTCAGGGGCTTCAAGTATTGCACGCCGCCTTCGACGATGAGCTGCTTGAAGGTGGCTTCCTTGGAATCTTCGAGGCGCACGATGACGGCGTTGCCGTGGTGCGGCTCCCGGTCCGGATCAATGATGATGATGGAGCCTTGCGGGTAGGTGGGGCGGCCGTTGGGGTTTTCCATGCTGTCGCCCACGACGCGCAGGGCGTAGGCCCGGGGACCGACCTTGCGGGTGGTGTACACGGGCTTCTCGCCTTGGCCGGGGGGATAAACGTCCACCACTTCATTCCACTGGCCGGCCCGCACCCAGGAGACGAGGGGCACGGAGGAGACCGGGAACTCGGCCTTGGGGCCGCCCGATGCCTTCTTGGGCTTGAGGCGCGGCTGGCCCGCGCCGGTGGCGATCCACTCGGCGGAGTAGCCGGTGAAGTTCTGGATGGCGAAGAGGTTGGCGGGGCGCAGGTTCTTGGTGTCGCCGTTTTCCCACTGGGAGACGGCGGCCTTGGACACGCTCATGTGGCGGCCGAAGGCTTCCTGGGAGAGCTCGAGTTCCTCGCGGATGTGACGGATGCGGTCGCCGGGGGTCTTCATAAGTTAAGGTTACTTTACCACACGGGCAGCTTGCTTGACAAGCGTCGTTCAGTATGCTTTACTCGCTACCATGTCCCGGCGTCTCAGCAAGCAAGAAGCCATCGCCCTGTTTTCTTCGGCCAAGGAGCTGGCCACAGCCCTCGGTATCTCGAAAGCGGCGGTCTCCCAGTGGCGGGACGGGCCGATACCCGATAACCACGACTTGCGCATCCGCTACGAGCTGAAACCGGAACGGTTCCGGCCGGCGGAGGACGCCCGGACGGTGGCGCAGGACAACGGCAAGGAGCGGAGGGGCTTATGAGCGGATTCGTGGAAGTGGTGGGGAAGAAAGAGCTGGCGGTGAAGATCCATCATTGGGCCCAGGACATCCTACGGGCCAACCGGACCTGCGGCCTCGGCAAGACGCCGGAGGGCAAGTACCAGGTGGTGTGGCCGGGGCTGATCAACCAGTGGATCTATTGCCCGGAGGACCACGGGCAATATCTCGGCACCCTGAGCCGGGGCAGCACGGCCGAGGACGTGGCGCACATGCTGGAGGGGGAGGAATGAGGCCCTATCGCACGCGCCATGCCCGGGAACGGCTGGCCTTCGACCGCTGGGCGCTCTGGTGCGAACGGCAGTGGCGGGAGTCCCTGGGGTTGCCGCGGGTGACCTGGCTCGCGAAGCTGATGCAATACGGCGAGCGGCTCGGGACGATGCGGGCGGCGGCGGAGGTGCTGCCGCCGGATCATTCGGACGCGGAAGGGGTGGACAGCTTCATGGAATGGCTGCGGGGTGCCTGCCCGCCCATCCACGCGGCGCTCCTGGCGCGGCATCGGGGCATCCTGTTGGAACGGAAGGCTGTCCGTCCCAGGCGCGGCGTGGAGCGGGAGTATGCGGAATGTCTGTTGGACGACGGCTCGGCGGCGGGGGTGCAGCGCTTTAGAAGGTTATGCGAGCAGGGTTACCGTCTATATAGGGACGGGGCGGGAAGGGCGGCGGCTTGAGGAAGAGCCGCTTCTCTAAAGGCAAACCAAGCCACGTGGGCGCGTGTCACGACGGGTTGTTAGCGACCCATAGCAGTATCTCACCCTAGGCCCGAATAACGGTCGCTCCAGTGTCTACGGAAGAGGAGTCATTCCACATCGCCGCCGCACACCGACTTTATGGCGCAAATTGCATCCCTGCGCGCATGAACCGTTTTCTCGGATTTTTTTACCTTATTGGGAATATACGACAGGGCAGCGGCTCGGACACATGTTGAGGATAGATCCATTCAGC
>DASUBN010000132.1:0-8691 GCA_035763245.1 Gammaproteobacteria bacterium
CTCTGGGGGTGACGCGACCCGCGAGAGGGATGCACTTTGGCAACACATGCCAGCGCACTGGCTGTCGGTTACAAGCTCGATGAATACCTCATCGGCCGCCTGCTCGGGCACGGCGGTTTCGGGCTGACGTATCTCGCGCAGGACACCAACCTCAACTCGCTCGTCGCCATCAAGGAGTTCCTGCCGCAGGAATTCGCGATCCGCGGCCCGCACTCCGAGGTTATCCCCAAGTCCGAGTTCGATGCCGATTCCTATAAGTGGGGCCTCGACCGTTTCAAGGAAGAGGCACGCGCGCTGGCGCGCTTCAAGCACCCCAACATCGTACGCGTCTCGCGCCTGCTCGAGTCCAACGGCACCGCTTACATGGTGATGGACTTCGAGCCGGGCATGACGCTCAGCCAGTACCTGAAGCGCTACGGCGCGACGCTGGAGGAGGACGTGCTGCTCGGTATGTTCCTGCCGGTGCTGGACGGCCTCGAGGCGCTGCACCGCTTGCAGCTCGTGCATCGCGACATCAAGCCGAGCAACATCTACGTGCGCGCCTACGGCGGTCCCATGCTCATCGACTTCGGTGCGGTGCGCCAGGCCATCGGTGCCCAGAGCCGGAACCTCACCTCGCTCGTGACGCCGGGCTATGCACCCATCGAGCAATACTCCAGCGACGGCCGCCAGGGCGCCTGGAGCGATCTCTACGCCCTGGGTGCAAGCATCTACTATTGCATGTTCGGTCATGCGCCGGCGGATGCGGCGCGCCGAAGCGCGGCCCTGAGCGACGCCGGCGATGATCCTTATGCCGTCGCCACCGAACGCGGCCGTGAACGCTATTCGAAGGAATTGCTGGAGTGCGTGGACTGGGCGCTGCAGTTCCGGGTGCGCGATCGGCCCCAGACCGCGCACGAGTTCCGGGAGAAGCTGCGCACTTCGCCCGTGAAACCGCATGCCATCGAACTCCCGGAGAGCCTGAACGAGGTGCCGGAGCTGCAGTACGGCGTGATGTCCGCGCCCACCCAGCCGGCGGCCACCAACCGGCCACAACCCACGGCGCTGCTCTCGGGTGGCGTGTCCGCCCCCGGGTTCAGCGGCGGCCATGCCCGCACCGATCTGATGCCGGGCGAGTCCACGGTGGTGTCGTTGCCCACGGCTCGTGGGCCGGACAGCCTCAACCCCTTCATCGAGGGCAGCAGCCGCCAGGACGCCACCCAGGTGCTGCGTGGGCCGTCTCCGCTGCAGCGCCTCATGGCGCAGATAAAGCGTCTCAAGGCCTCCGCCCTGGCCGCGCTCACCGCGCCCCAAGGCACGCCGAACACCCAAGGTCCCAACACCCAGGGGCCGAACACTCTGACCTCGCGGCTTACCCAGCACCTCAAGGAGCCACGCAGCGTGCGCATCCTGATCACGGCAGTGGTGGTGCTGGCGGTGCTGACCGCCATCCTCATCTACAGCCGGCGCGTGGGCAACGACAAGGACCTTTATGCGGCCGCGGTGAGCGCCGGCACTGCGGCGGCCTACCAGCACTACCTGGACAGCTGCCACGGTTGTGCCCAGCGCAGCGACGCCCAGGCGGCCATCGCGCAGTTGCAGAAGGCCGGCCAGGTGGCGAGCTTGCAGAGCAGCTTCCGCGATCTCCTGGCCCGCAAGCAGTTGCGGGCGCCCGCGGACCCGAGCGCCGACGGTGTGCTGCACGAACTCGAAGCCCTGGCCCCCGACGATGGCCACCTCGCCGAAGATAAGGCAGCGCTCGTCATGGCCTTGAAGGAGGAGGAGATTCGCAAGCCGGCGGTGCGGCGTCCAGTGCCGATACGGCGGGTGAGCAAGGCCGCCGTGCCTCGCAAGACTTCGTCCAGACCGCAGCCGAGGGTCGCCGCCGGTTTTCCCGCGGCGGGCGGGGCTCAACCCAAGCTCAAGTACGGCCCGCCGCCCAAATATCCGAGCGATGCCAAGGGCGTGAGCGGCTGGGTGGACGTGGAATTCAACGTGAACGTGGACGGCAGCACCTCCGACATGAAAGTGGTGGCCTCCAATCCACCGGGGGTGTTCGACGATGCGGCCCTGCATGCCGTCCACAGCTGGATATTCGTTCCTTACACGGTGAACGGGGAGCGCGAACGCAAGCGCGTCCGCATGCGGATCCCGTTCAAGCCGTAAGCCAAGCCGTGAACGCGGCCACTGAACCCTCCCCCGTATCCTTCCCCACGCTGGACTTCGGTGCGGTGCGTGTGCAGAGTGCCGCCATGAGCCTGCAGGGCGCGCGTCCTTACAACGAGGATCGGCTGGGCTACACGGGCGACGCCAGCGGCGCCTGCTGGGCGCTCGCCGACGGCCTGGGTGGCCACAAGGGCGGTGCCCGGGCGGCGGAGCTCGCGGTGCAGGCGGCGCTGCAGTCCATCGGCCGCAGCGCGTCGCAACGACTCGAGGACAGGCTCAAGCAGGCGGTGAGCGATGCGCACGCCGGCATCCGCGCCGAGCAGAAGGCCCATGCCGAGTTCTCGGACATGCGCAGCACCCTGGTGCTGTTCGGTGTCTCCGCCGGCGACATGGCTTGGTCCCATTGCGGTGACTCGCGCCTCTACCACTTCCGCGGCGGCAAGCTCGTCTACCGCACCCGCGATCACAGCGCGGTGCAGATGCTGGTGGCGGCCGGGGAGGTGTCGGAGGAGGAGATCCCGCGGCATCCGGGCCGTTCACGGCTGGTTAGCTGCCTGGGCAGCGTGAACTCACTGCTCATCAACACGCGCGGCGCGGGTGCGGCGCCGCAGCCCGGGGACGTGTTCCTGCTCTGCAGTGACGGCCTGTGGGAGAATTTCGATACCGCGGCGCTGGAGCGCCTGGTAACCGCCGCTGCGGACCCGGAGGAACTGCTGGTGACGCTGGATGCGGGTGTGGCGGCGGTAGGCCGCCCTGACCAGGACAACTACACAGTGATCTCGGTCTTCATCCGCAATTGAAGCCGCGACGGCTCCCCGGTGGATTCAGAACAGGCGCGCATAGCGCCTCGCCGCCTCGGTCACGTCCGCCGCTCCGAAAACTCCCTGCACCACCGCCAGCATGTCGGCCCCGGCCGCCACCAGCGTGGCGCCGTTGTCCGGGGTGATGCCGCCGATGGCGCAGATCGGGATGCCGAGGCGGCTGCGGGCTTCGGCCAGCAGCGTGATGGGCGCGCGTACCGCCTCGGGTTTGGTCTCCGAAGGGTAGAAGCTGCCGAAGGCCACGTAATCGGCGCCGGCTTGGGCCGCCGCCACCGCCTGCTCCAGGGAGTCATAACAAGACACGCCGATGAGAGCGCGGGGACCTAAGCTCACTCGCGCCGTGGCGACATCGCCGTCCTCGCGGCCCAGATGTACACCGTCGGCCTGAGATTCGAAGGCGAGCTCCACGTCATCGTTTACGATGAACAGCGTCCCGTGGGCGTGGCAGAGTTCCGCAAGACCGCGCGCTTCCTGGCGGCGGCGGTGGGTGTCCGTGGATTTGTCGCGATACTGGATGAGGCGGGCGCCGCCGCGGATCGCCGCTTCCACCGCGGGACCCAAGCGATCGCCGGCCGCGAACGCGGAGTCGGTGATGGCGTAGAGGCCGTAGAGGGACGGCGCGGCGGGATTCATTCAGGCACCTGCCGATCGGGGATGAGCTGGCCATGTCCGAGCTTCCAGCCGCGGCGCAAGGCCTCCCAAGTGTAGCGCTGCGCTTCCTGCACCGCCTCCGGCACCGGCCGGCCCCGCGCCAGGAGGGCCGCCGCGGCCGAGGCGAGGGTGCAGCCGGAACCGTGGTAGACCCCCGGCAGCCGTGGCCAGGTATACGCCAGGCTCCCGCCGTCGGCGCTGTAGAGAGTGTTGAGCACCTCGGGCGTGTCCTCGTCCGCGCCCTTCATGAGCACGTGCCGCGCGCCGGTCCCGAGAAGCACGGCCGCGCGCGCGGCCGAGTCGCGCGCCTCGGGCGCGAGGCGGCGGCCTTCGTCGGCGTTGGGCGTCACGAGCATGGCGTGGGGAAAAAGATCCTGCAGGTAGACGTCCAACAATTCGTCTTCGGCCAGGACGCTGCCGCCAGAGGCCTTGAGCACCGGGTCCACCACCAGCGGCAGTTTCGGATACGAAGCGAGCAGCGCGGCGACGGCGCGGCCCACCGCGGCGCTGCCGAGCAGCCCCAGCTTCACCGCCGCCACCGGCATGTCCTCGAGCACGCGATGCGCCTGTTCGCGCACGAAGTCGGGTTCCAGCGGCAACACGCGGCTCACGTTGCGCGTGTCCTGCACCGTGAGTGCCGCGGCCACGGGGGCGGGGTGCGCGCCGAACCGGCTCAAGGCCTGGATGTCGGCGGCGAGGCCGGCACCGCCTGAGGGATCGTTGCCGGCGACGACGAGGACCACCGGTGGGAGGCGAAGGTTCCGCATGCGCGTCAAGTTCTCCTGGCTGAATTTTAACCCGGGCGGGTTCCGCTTATGTCGCGTCCATGCCAAAATAGCCGTCCCCGCCAAAGCCAAGATTTCCCGAACACAAAGCATGAAAGCCTACATGTGCGTCATCTGCGGTTTTGTCTACGAGGAAGCCAAGGGTCATCCCGAATCCGGTGTCGAGCCGGGCACCAAGTGGGAGGACGTGCCCCTCACCTGGCGTTGTCCTGATTGTGGGGCAGGTAAGGAAGATTTCGAGATGATCGAGATTTAACGGCACTTTGTTGCCGTCTGGCGTCGTTATAAATCCGCCAGTTTTCAGCGTCCGGTTCTACAGCTGCTCCACGGTATAGCCGTCTTTCTTGAAGCGCTGCAACAAGCCGTCCGGGCCCACAAGATGCAGCGCTCCTACGATCACGAAATACTGCTTGCCGCTCGCTATGAGCGCTTCGAGCCGGGGCGCCCAGGCCTGGTTGCGTGAGACCAGTACGGTCTTGTAGACCTCGGGATAGCCACTGAATTCCCGGGTGAGCAGCCTCTCCAGTGTGGCCGTGTCGCCGGTGTGCCAGGCCCCGATCATCTGCTGCATCTCCGCATCGAAATCTGCGTTCTCATCCAGGGCCTGCTGCAGCAAAGCCTGCTGGTCCGCGGCCGAGAGCCCGGCGAGCAGGCCGAGCTGGTATTGCATCTGTTCGAGGCCGATCACCGGCTTATGGGTTGCCTGCGCCTCCGCAGCGAAATGCAGGTCTGCCCCATCACCAGCGGCGTAGCCGGATTTCATGAGCTGGGCATCCAGGAGCGTGACGCTCACCAGCCAGGGCTTGAACCTGTCGAGGATCGCCATGTCCAGGTGGTCTGCCTCGGCAGTCTTCGTGAGCCGCTGGTAAAGGGCCGGAGGCAGGGCGCCCTGCAGGCTCTGGCCCGAGGGATAGCTGCCGAGCTGCATCACCCGGACCTGGGTGTCTTCCTGGTTCACCTGGTTGAGATCGAGTTCTTCCACGAGCCCTGCAGAGCGGCTGAAGGCCTGCTCCATGATCACCGGCAGCGGATAGTCGCTGGGCCTGAGCACGTGCACCGAGCCTGCGATATACAGGCTCTCGCCGCCTTTGGTCACGCGCCAGAGGAAATGCCTGCCGTCGGCATGGGCCGAGGCGGCGCAACTGAGCAACAGCAGGGCGGCGGAGAAGGTCAAGCGTGCCACGTCTTACTCCAAGAGTAGAATCAGCGACCAGCCGCGGCGCGGAAGGAAGCAGCGATGTCCAATCGTACCATTGCGATGACCGATCCCCTCTACGACTATCTCCTGAGCGCCTCGCTCCGGGACCTGCCGGTACTGAAGCGGTTGCGGGAAGAGACGGCCGCGCATCCTCGTGCCAGGATGCAGATATCCCCTGAGCAGGGACAGTTGATGCAACTCCTGGTGAAGCTCATGGGAGCGAGGCGCTGCATCGAGGTGGGGGTGTTTACCGGCTACAGCAGCCTATGTGTAGCCCTGGCCTTGCCGCCGGACGGTCGCCTCCTCGCCTGTGACGTGAGCGAGGAATTTACCTCAGTGGCACGCCGTTACTGGAAGGAAGCGAGGGTGGCCGCGAAGATCGAGCTCAAGCTGGCGCCGGCCCTGGAGACCCTGGAGGCGCGTCTCCAGGCGGGGGAGGCGGGCACCTATGATTTCGCGTTCATCGACGCGGACAAGGCCAACTATTCAGGCTACTACGAGCGCATCCTGAAGCTGCTGCGCCCGGGTGGCCTCGTCCTGGTGGACAACGTGCTCTGGAGCGGGGCTGTGATCGACAGGAAGGACAAGACCGAAGATACGGTCGCGATCAGGGCATTCAACCAGGCATTGCACCGGGACGAAAGAGTGGATGTGTCGATGTTGCCCGTGGGTGACGGGTTGACGCTGGCGCGGAAGCGCTAGTCACTGTTTCGCCAGCCATTCGTCGTCGGATCCCTCGGAAACGTTTTCGAACAGGATCGTGGAGAGATAGCGCTCCGCCGTGTCCGGCAGCATGGTCAGAAACACCGAGTCCACAGGCGCCTTCTCGGCCACTTTGAGGGTCGCCGCCAAGGTGGCGCCGGCGGAGATGCCCACCAGGATGCCTTCCTCCCTGGCAAGACGTTGGGCGGTGTCCCGCGCCAGCAGATCCTCCACAGGCACGATCTCATCCACCACGGCCCGGTTCAGCACCGCCGGCACGAAGTCCGGGGTCCAGCCCTGGATCTTGTGGGGCTGCCACTCCTTGCCCGCGAGCAGCGAGGCCCCTGCGGGCTCCGAGGCGATGACCCTGATGCCCGGACGGGCGAGCTTCAACACTTCCCCCACGCCCGTGAGCGTGCCGCCGGTGCCCCAGCCGGTGACGAAGTAATCGAGCCTCCGGCCGGCGAAGTCCTGCAGGATCTCGGGGGCGGTGGTGCTGCGGTGGTAAGCCGGATTCGCCGGGTTTTCGAACTGGCGCGCCAGGAACCAGCCGTGCTTCTTCGCCAGCTCCTCCGCTCTCCTCACCATGCCGCTGCCGCGCTCCGCGGCGGGCGTGAGGATCACCTTGGCGCCAAAGGCGCGCATGAGCTTGCGGCGCTCCACGGAGAAGGTCTCGGTCATGAGCGCCACGAAAGGGTAGCCCCGGGCGGCGCACACCATGGCGAGCGCGATGCCGGTGTTACCTGAGGTGGCCTCGATCACCGTCTGCCCCGGCTTCAGGGTGCCGCGCTGCTCCGCGTCCAGGATGATGGCCAACGCCAGCCGATCCTTGACCGAAGAGGCGGGGTTGAAGGCCTCGATCTTGGCGTAGATGGTGACGCGCTGCGGGGGAATGCGGTTCAGGCGCACCACCGGAGTGCGGCCGACGGTGCCGAGGATGCTCTCGTGGATCATGGTAAGCCTCTCGATGTTCGGGTGTGCGGGCGGCGCGCCCGCATTAAGGACTCGTCGAGTGAGTGCTTTATTTCAGCGTGCACGCCGGAAAAACCACCGCTAAGATCCAGGATAAAGATCGATTTCTAGCCCACAGGCTCGAGCCAGCTGTGCTTGTCGGGAGTCGTCCCTTTGAACAGCCCGAAGAAGAGCTCCTGCATGCGGCGTGTGACTGGGCCAGGCTGGCCAGTGCCCACCGGCTTGGCGTCCACGCTGCGGATGGGGGTGATCTCGGCGGCGGTACCGCACATGAAGATCTCATCAGCAAAATAGAGGTATTCGCGAGGCATGTCCCGCTCAACCACCTCCAGGCCTGCGTCCCGGGCGAGGGCCATGATGCTGTGGCGTGTGATGCCGTGCAGGATGGCGGCGCTGGCCGGGGTGGTGTGCAGGACCCCATCGAACACCAGGAACAGGTTCTCTCCCGCGCCCTCGGAGAGCAGCCCCGTGCTGGAGAGCGCGATGCCCTCACCATAACCCAGGCGCCGCGCCTCGCGGGCGATGAGCTGGCCGGAGAGGTAGTTGCCGCCGGCCTTGGCGCCGGCGGGGATGGTGTTGGGCGCGAAGCGCTGCCAGCTTGAGACGCCGGCGTCTATGCCCTGCTCCAGTACGTCCGCGCCGAGATAGGCGCCCATCTCCCAGGCGGCCACGGCCACTTCCGTGGGTGTCACGGCGCTCAGTGCCGCACCTTGGGTGGCTACGCCGCGGAATGCGAGCGGCCGGATGTAGGCCTTGGGCAGCTTGTTCACCTTGATGACCTCGCGGCAGGCGGCGGCCATCTCGTCCCGGCTGTAGGGCATCTCCATGGAATACACCTTGGCGGAGTGGTACATACGCTTCAGGTGATCGGTGAGCCGGAAGATCATCTGCCCCTTGGGGGTATCGTAGCTGCGGATACCCTCGAACACGGAGGAACCGTAGTGCAGCGCGTGGGCCATGACGTGGGTGGTGGCCTCGGCCCAAGGCTTGATCTTGCCGTTGTGCCAGATGAGTTCGGGGTAGGCCATGGCGGGTCTCCGTGACGGGGCCGCCACAGGATAGAGGAATTCCAGACCGATTGCCCGTTTTCCGCGGGGCGGATGACCTGGGTCAACACGCTGTAACGGTGCCGGGGCTAGGCTGGACCGCGTGTGGGAAGCACGAATACCAAATGCGCAAGAGGAGGTGATCATCATGGCAACCAAGGCCCGTAAACCAGTCAAGCACGCGGCGAAAAAACCCCGCAAGCTGGCCGCGAACAAGCCCGCCGCCCGGAACCCCCGGGAGACGGTACAGCCCGAGATCCCCGGTTTCGCCGTGCCGCCGTACATGTGAGCGACGCTCTGACGACAGGGACAAAAAAGAAGGCGCCTTACGGCGCCTTCAAGTTTTCAGCAACTTCGCGGCTTAGTAGCGA
>DASUBN010000133.1:0-6395 GCA_035763245.1 Gammaproteobacteria bacterium
GCTACCGCATCCACGTGGAGGAGGCGGCCCTGGTGAAAGGCCTGGGGGAGCGTTACGTGGACTACCGCGACCGCACCAAACGCCTCATCCCCGGGATCTACTGATCTTCGAGAGGGGCTGTTTAGAGGTAGGTGATCGGTCCCATGACCGCGGGGTGATCCCGGGCAAAAAAACGGGGCGGTCGTCCGCCCCGCCGAGCACCACAGGTTTGGATTCCAGCGCGCTTTCAGCTCGCCTTCTTCCAGACCTTGGGCTCAAACTGCGTGTCGAGCGGGGTCAAGGAGCGGCGGCAGGATCCGGCTTCGGGGCCATCTGCTCGCGCACGATGCGCTTGGCATATTCGCCGGCGCCGGTGCGGGCCTGGGCCACGGTGTCGTAGCCGCGCGCGAAGTTGACGTTCTTCCGCGGCCCGTCGTCGCCCACGCCGGGCGTGATCTCGGCGATGCGGATGCTGGCGACGGTGTACTGGGGCTTCGGTGCGTAGCTCTTGACGATGCCGGGTTTCGGGAACGCGGAGGGCGGTGGCGCCACGATGTCGAACTGGATGCGATAGGTCTGGGCGCCGTTGACGAACTCGAAGGTCTCCATGGGCATGGCTTTGGCTCCGGTGTGGTCGACTACCGGTGCTGTTGCCGTGCCGCAGGGCAGGGAAAGGGCAGGGGTTTGAATCGACAAGATACTAAAGAAGGTCTTAACAGCATACGCTGAATACCGCCCGGAAACGGGACCCGGCTGAAAAAGAGTTCCGAAGCCGCCGCTCACGCGGAACCCCTTTTTAGCGTGCCGACGGGGCCGGATCTCGTGATGACCTGTTCGAAGCAGTCGCGGCAGCCCCCGGTTCCTGGAGCGTGACGCCGCGCGGAGTTGCTTTCATCGCCTTGTGTAACGGAGCAGGACGCTGCCGCCCTTGAAGGTCTTCGATTCCACGAGCTTCAATGGCAGCCTTTCTTGTGGATTGGGTGACAGGCGCCTCCCTTCTCCCGCGATGATGGGCTGGATCACGATGCGGTATTCGTCGACGAGATCGAGCGCCATGAGCTGGGAGGGGATATCCACGCCGCCGGCCAGGATGTCCTTGCCGGGTTCCTGCTTCAATCGGAGTATCTCGTCTTTAAGGCCCGTGCGGACGATCCTCGTCTTCTTCCCTTCGGCCTTGTCCAGCGTCCGCGAGAAGACGACGATCTGGCCGACGGCGTCGAAGGCCCGGGCGAAGTCGTTGATCGCTTTCGGTCCGGGCTGGTTCTTCGCGGCCTCGGGCCAATAGGGGACCATCAATTGATAGGTGATGCGCCCATAGACGAAGGTGTCGGCCCCTCGCAAGAGTTGCCCGTAATATTCGTGCAGCTCTTCATCGGCGATCACCTTCGTGTGATCGCAGCAGCCGTCCAGGGTGACGTTGATGGCGTAGATCAGCTTTCTCATCGGGTTGCCCTCCGCCTTGTATGGCCCTCCCGTGATCGAGTCTGGCATGGAACGGGAGAGCCACTTCGCCCACAAGCGAAATACGAATGATGCCGGTAGAGAGGGTAATAGAGTAATGGAAGGGGGCGCCACCCTTTTCTGGCGGAGCCTGGAGTGGAGTTAAGGCCTCTTAGCCGGCGGCGTGGCTGTAACAAACGCTGCTGGGGAGGGGCTGTTCATTTGCGCGGCGATGGGCGAGCATTTGCCGTGAGGAGCCGGGCGGTATTTACCGAGGGGCATCATGTACAAGACGCTGCGCAAGGATGCGCTGGGATGAGGCTTCGTGGGGGAATCCCGAGTGCTTCATGCTTGGATACCGGAAGACTTCGATTCTCAGTTGGAGCAGAACATGGATTTCAAAGGCGCAACGTTTCTGTACACCCTGGCGGGCCTGATGGTCACCTTCGCGGGGTTCTCGGCGCTGTTGTTCGTGATACGCCAGGCCGCCGGGGCGAAGCTGTCCCTGCTGGACAGGTTCATCGTCAGAAACATCATGACCTATACCTTCGTCTTGACGGCGGCGGCGCTCCTGCCCGCGCTGCTGGCGCTCTTCGGCATCGGGGAGGATTCGATCTGGCGGATCAGCGGCGTGCTCTTCGCCCTGCCGATGCTGGCTCTCCAGGTCACCTATCCGGCCCGGCGCCGCAAGGTGGTCGGGGAATTGCCGCCGTTGCCGATATTCGCGGTATTCGTGGTGCTCGGTTCCGTGGTGACCGCCGCCATGCTCGTCTGCCTGTTGGCGGGTGCCCAGTACGCCGCGGCGATCTACATCGCGGCGCTGGCCATCGATTTCTTCACGGTCGTCTTCGGCTTCCTGAACGCGCTCGACATCATCATGCAGCAGCCGATGGAAGGGTCGGAGCGGTAGGCATCGATCAGCGGGCGTTGACCGCCAGTTGTGCGGCGAAAGCCCGCTGGTAGGCGGGCCGCGCTTCGCCGCGGGCTACGTAGGCGGCCAGGTTCGGGAAATCGTCCAGGAGGCCCGACGCCCTCAACCTGAGCAGCACCGAGACCATCATGAGGTCGCCGGCGCTGAACCCGCCATCGAGCCAGTCGGCGCTGCCGAGGTGGGCGGAGAGCTGCTTCAACCGGTCGCGGACGCGGTCCTGCACCAGCGGCAGGCGCTCCCGGCTCCAGGGCTTGTCGTGCTCCAGGAGCCGGGCATTGGCGAGCTCGAGGATCGGCGGCTCGACGGTGTTGAGGGCGGCGAACATCCAGGCGATGGCCCGGGCCCGGGCATTCGCCTCGGTCGGCAAGAGGCCTCCATGCCGCTCCGCGATGTGGAGCACGATCGCTCCCGACTCGAACAGGGCGAGGTCGTCCTCTTCATAAGTGGGTATCTTGCCGAAAGGATTGAGCGCCAGATGCGCGGGTTCCTTCAGCGCCTTGAACGAGACCAGGCGGACTTCGTAGGGCTGGCCCGCTTCTTCGAGGGCCCAGCGGATGCGGGTATCCCGCGCCAGCCCCTTGCCGCCATCGGGGGACCGCTCGAAGGCGGTGATGGTGATGGTCATCGTGAGACTCCTGTTACGGGTTTGCAGCCGCCACCAGCCTGTCCAGCTCCTGCTCCTCGCCGGAGCTGTCGAGCTCGAAGACGTGGTTGTCGAAATCGAAGAAGTAGAGGGATGCGCCGGTCTTGGACAGGATGAACTCGTGACCCTTCGCTTTCAGCCTGTCGGCGAAGGGTTGGATGCTCTCGCGGGCGACGCGAAAGGCGACGTGGTCCCCCGTCCGCTCCCGCTTCACGTCCGCCTTGACCAGGGCGAACCAGGTGACGCCGAGCCGGATGAAGGTCTCGTCGTGCCCGTCATCATCCCTGCGCTGGATGACCGGGCCGTCGAACAGCTCTTTCAGGAAGCCCGCGGTGCGGGCCGGGTCCTGCACGATCAAGGCGACGTGTGCGATGGTGCCTAGCATATGCGCTCCTCTTCCTGGGGAGTAACCTGACCGATTCGCCGGCTTTACGATACGCGCGAGATGAAAGGGGGCGCCAGCCCTTCTAGCCGCCGGGCGTCAATCGATGTATCTCTCGGTCACGGCGCCGTCGAGGTGGCGCACGCGGGCTTTCGCCAGCACGTCGAGGGGCAAAAGGCGGGCGTTCACGCCCATGCGCTTGGGGTCCCGGTCCGGATGCGCCGGCGACCAGTGGGAGACGCAGCCGCATCCGGTGCAGCGGTGGAAGGCGATGCTGCGGGCGCCCCACGCGTAGGTGTCGGTCCCGCCGCCCTTGAGCATGATCCGCACCTGGGTGGGGGAGTAGTAGGCCCAGAGCACGCCGTAGCGGCGGCAGATCGAGCAGGTGCAGTCCGTGACCTCGGCGGGCGCCGCGGCCAGCTCCAGCGAGACCTGTCCACAATGGCATGACGCGGTGATCATCGGGCCGCTTTCTTGCGGCGCGGCTTGGCCTGCTTCTTGGACGGCAAGGCGGAGAGGGTGTCCAGGCTCTGCTGGATCCAGCCCTTGAGCTGGGTGTCGGTGCGATAACCCGGCGGGCCGATGAAGATGAAGCCGGCGAGGGTCTTGCCGCCCATCTTCATGGGCCGGGCTCCGGGTTTCTTGAGCAGCTTCAGCCGGGATGCCTTGTCCACCCGCACCAGGATGCGCTCCGCGCCGACGCTGACGCAGAGCTTGCCCCGTACCATGAACCCGAGGCTCCCGCCCACCATGCGTTTCTCGACGACGCTGCGTTGGCGCGCGAGCAGGCGCCGGACGCGGTCCAGGATCTTCGGGTCGGAAGCCATGCGCACCCCCACTGTCCGCCCTAGTTTACCTCTGTGGATTCCCGCGAGGGGGTGCGGTCATTTCCGGCAGCGCTTCGCTGGGATGTCCTTGGGGAAGGTCATCGCCGTCTCAGGCCTCAGGCATGCAGGGGATAGCGCCGCAAGGCGGCCGTCTGGTCACGGCGCCGCCCGTTTCTTGCGCTCCATTTCCTCCGCATAGATCGGCGTCTCGTCGGCGATGGCTCGCGCCACGCTGGGATGCCGGCGCAGGCGGCCGTAGTAGTCCTGTATCACCGGCCATGGCGCGAGATCGATGCCGGCCGCCGGGGACCAGTTCAGCACCGTCGCGAGGTAGCAGTCGGCGATGGAGAAGCGCTCCAGCATGAACTCCTTGTGCTCCAGGTGGCGGTTGAGATAGCCCATCCGCAACGGCAGTCTCTTGCGCGCGAACTCCTTTGCCCCTTCCGGGTTGCTGCGGTTTAGGAGCGGGATGTAGGTGGCCTTGTGCAGTTCGGTGGCGATGAAGTTGAGCCACTGCTGCAGGCGGTAGCGGTCCGACCCGCCGGCGGGAGCGAGGCCGCCCTCCGGGTGAAGGTCGGCCACGTACTGCAGCACCACCGGGTTCTCCGTGATGAGCTCCCCCGCGTCGGTGCGGATGGCGGGCACCTGCCCCATGGGGTTGATGAAGTGATAGTCCGAGCCGTCAGCCAGCCGCCGCGCGTCCGGGTCGGTGTGGATGTCCACGTAGATGAAGTTCACCTTGGCGTCGAGCTCGTAGAGCGCGATGCGGGTGGCCATGGAGCAGGCCAGGGGAGCGAAATAGAGATCCATCTTTCATGCCTCCGTGGGTGAGGGAGGCGCACGATAGGACACAATTAGGGCGGCTTCGACCCTAATTGGTCGTGGGGTAGTGTCTTAAGCCGCCGGTCTCAAACTGGCCACAATGAGTTACTCGGATTCGTCGCCAGGTGGCCATTTAAGCCGGACGTCCTCTGACCTACTGTCCCGGGCATGGGTATCTCCGGCGACAGGATGACGGATCGGGCGACGCCAGTCGCCGAGACGGCCTGCCGCATCGTGCGGGCGACGCTCGGCGATCTGCCCGCCCTGGTGCCGCTCTTCGACGCCTACCGGGTGTTCTACCGGCAGCCCTCGGATGCCGCGAGGGCGCGTGCCTTCCTGGGCGAACGGCTGGAGCGCGGGGAGTCGGTGATCTACCTGGCGCGGGATGGTGGAGGCGCGGCCCTGGGCTTCACCCAGCTCTATCCCTGCTTCTCCTCGGTCTCTGCATCCCGATTCTGGATCCTCAACGACCTCTACGTCGAGGCGCGGGCGCGCCGGCTGGGCGTCGCGCGGGCCCTGGTGAAAGCCGCTAACGCGCATGCCATCACGACGGGCGCGGCGCGGGTGACGCTCACCACGGCGCGGGACAACACACCCGCCCAGGCGCTGTATGAGTCCTTGGGCTACGTGCGCGAGACCAAGATGCTGGACTACACGCTGGAGTTCCCATGGACATGAATCCCCTCGGATATCTCCGGTTCCGCGCGCCGTTCCTGCTCGGCGTGCTGCTGCTCGTGCCCTTGTGGGGGTCGGCGGCGCCGCTCAAGGACAAGGACAGCGTGGTCCTCGCGGACTTCGACAACCGCACCGGCGAGCCCGTCTTCGACGGCGCCCTCAAGGAAGCGCTCATGCTGGAACTGGAGCAATCGCCTTTCCTGAATCTGCTCCCGGACCGGAAGCTGAGCGAGGCCTTGCGGGCCATGGACCGCAAGGCGGATGCGCCGCTCCCGATGGACCTTGCCCGGGAACTCTGCCGGAAGGCGGGCGGCAAGGCGGCGTTGGAAGGGGCGATCTCGAAGTCTTCCGGCCATTACCTCTTGGAACTCACCGCGGTCGACTGCGGCAGCAGCGCCGTGTTGGCGCAGGAGAAAGGTGACGCGGCAGGCGAGGCGGGAGTGCTCCCCGTCCTGAGCCAGGCTTCATCCAGGCTGCGCGTGGCCCTGGGCGAGCCGGCGCCGTCGGTGCGGGAGTTCGAAGTCCCCGTCGCGACCACCACCCGCTCCCTGGAGGCACTCAAGACCTACCGCCTGGGTGTCGTCACGCGCAACGAAAAGGGGGACACGGCGAGCATCCCGCTCCTGAAGCATGCCATCGAACTCGACCCTGACTTCCCCTTGCCCTACGGAGCGCTCGCGGCCATCTACGGCAACA